>JAFAKZ010000055.1 GCA_019234745.1 Burkholderiales bacterium | reverse complement strand
CATGGTGCTCTCCTTGTTTGGCTGATCCATCAGTCTAGATGGGACGCAAGCAGAAATCCGACAAAGGGATCGCCGACCCGGCGAGCCGCGCGTCGCCGGTTGAACGGTTCGGCGATTTCACGTCGGACGGTGTGAGCGTCACGATTCGCCGCACGAGCCATCAACGAGACCATCGGTGCCTGCATCGGTTTGGCTGGATGCCTGTTGCTCTGGCCCGAGAAAGAGAAGGACGTGCTTTCGGAAGCTATCGCGGCCGCCCTCTCGGCCAATATGGCTTTTGCCGCCGGCGTACTGCGCACAACCGTCGACGGCCTAGCCAACATCGACCACATTCGTCGCGAAGCTGGTGTGGCCAGCTCCCGTGCCGAGATTGCCCGGCAGCGCATGCTGCTGCAAGGGCAATCGCAGGCCGCGCGCCTCGAGCACGTCCATGACATACTGGTCGCGCTGCACACCATCTGCGGCGCCGCGAACACGCTGGCGATCAGCAGGCAATTTCAGCACGGCAGTGACGACAATGACACGGCACGCGCAAATGGCTACGACGCGCTACTCAGCACGCTACGCGCCGAGATGATCGGAAATAAAGTGCAAGCGTCGGTCGGATCGCCCGACGCTGCTGCTGGATCGGACGATCTGGACAGGGCCGTTCAAGCTCTGGCACTTGCGGTAAAAGACTACGCGGCGGACGCTTGTACTAGCGGCACTCAGCCGATGTAGGGGATCAGTGTGGTAGCTCGTATCGGAATTTGCGGAGGATTGCTCAGACGTCCTTGGCCTTGAAGGGTGGTTTCTGCCCAATGAGCTTCGACCAGGACGAACTACACGGGCGGCGTCGCCAAACCGCCGCTTGAAACGATGCTCCAGGAATACGCCTGGCAGGCCTAAGGTTGCCGTGCTGCGTCCACGGTGACGATCAAGCCAGGCTCGGTCCACCGGTGCTGGACGGGTGGACGCGGGAAGACAGCCCGAACGGCAGGCCGTCTTCCCGCGCAGCCCTATCTGCCGCAAAAGGTGCGCGCCTTCATTGAAGTCGTGGTCGAATGCTTGCGCACATCGGCTTGGGCTCAGCGCGCAAAGTACTGCGGGCGATCAAGGTCGGCCAACAAACCGGGCTGTACCGGCTCCCAGCCCAGCACTTCCCGCGTACGTTGGCTGGACGTAGGGCAATCCAGCTGCGTAAAGCGGGCAAACCAGCCGAAATGCGCGGCCGCTTCCTCGGTCGACATGCCGCCTACGGGCAAGCCCAGACGGCGGCCGATCACTGTCGCGATGTCGCGGAACGGGATACCCTCGTCGGCGACAGCATGGTAGGCCGCCTCCTTGGCACCCTGTTCCAGTGCCAGGCGAAACACCTTCGCCGCATCGAGCCTGTGCACGGCCGACCATCGATTGCTTCCCTCGCCGACCCAGGCGGCAACACCCTTCTCGCGAGCAAGGCCGATCAGCAAGGGAACAAAGCCATGGTCACCGTCACCATGCACGGAAGGCGGCAGGCGCACTAGTGATGCGCGCACGCCGCGGGCAGCGAGGGCAGCTACCGCCTCATCGGTGGCGACACGCGGGAATACTTCGGGGCCAAACGAAGGGACATCGCTCTCGACGGCCAGCCTGCCCGGTGACAGCAGTGCCGCACCGCCTGCAACGAGCAGAGGACGATCGGAACCTTCGAGCGCCTCGCCCAGCGCCGTGACAGCCCGGCGGTCGATCTCACAGTTTTCCTTGAGCCGCGAGAAGTCGTGAATGAAGGCTGTATGGATCACACCATCCGCCGCGGCGGCACCACGACGCAGGCCGTCGAGGTCGTCCAGCGTCCCCCGATGCACTGCGGCGCCCGCTGTAGCCAATGCATCGGCCGCTGCATCGGAGCGTGCGAGGCCAAGCACGTCGTGCCCGGCGCTGATCAAGTCCTTCACCACGGCAGAGCCGATGAATCCCGTTGCACCTGTTACGAATACACGCATCTTCTGGTCCTCCTGGTTGAGATGGGTACATTCTTGGCGTAGGCTTGATAGGGGTAAAGTAGTGATCTTATACGGGTATAAGAACTAACAGGATGAGCACCGCGAACGACAATCAGCTCGGCAACTATCTCAAGGATCGCCGCGAACGGCTCGATCCTGCTGCCTTCGGCCTGCCCCTCACCCGGCGCCGTACGCCTGGGCTCAGGCGGGAGGAAGTGGCCCAGCGCGCCAATGTGAGCGCCACCTGGTATACCTGGTTGGAGCAGGGGCGTGGCGGCGCACCCTCTGCCCACGTACTGGAGCGAATAGCGCACGCGCTGCTGCTCACCGACGTGGAGCGCGAACACCTATTCCTACTTGGCCTGGGGCGCCCACCCGAGGTGCGCTACCAAGGGGCCGAGAGCATCTCGCCGCGCTTGCAGGGCGTGCTCGACGCCCTCGCGTACAGCCCTGCCTACGTGAAGAACGC
>JAFAKZ010000485.1 GCA_019234745.1 Burkholderiales bacterium | reverse complement strand
GAAATATTCCTTGATCAGGTAGCCCTTGTAGCCGAGGCAGATCACGAAGTCATTCACGCCATGCGCGGAATAAATCTTCATGATGTGCCAGATGATCGGCTTGCCGCCGATCTCGATCATGGGCTTGGGGCGCAGATGGGACTCTTCGCTGATGCGGGTACCGAGGCCACCGGCGAGGATGACTGCCTTCATAGTTACGCCTTCTTGCCCTTCTTGGCCGTTTGCTTTTCACACCACTCGCGCCAAATCCCGCGCATGGCATCTTCGAAGTGGCGGGTGAAACGCTTGGCGTTCATCAGCGGCGATTCCACCACACGCTCACGGAGATTCTCGCGCGTCTTGCGCAGGTATTCGCGGTCCGTTGCGAATTTCGTCGCGAGCTCGACGTACTCGGCTTGCGATTGCACCACACAATCGTGCAGACCGGCGTTCCCGACAATGGTTGCACCCATGCGCGAGCGGAAGTGATCGCCAGCCAGGGTGATGACCGGCACGCCCATCCACAGTGCATCGAAAGTCGTCGTGCCACCATTCAATGGAAAAGGGTCGAGTGCGACGTCGATTTGGTTGTAGAGGACGTATTGGTTCTTCGACGCACGGCCGATCAGGACCAATCTATCCTCACCAATGCCATTCTTGTCGAACGCTGCGACCACTTGGCCTCTGAATTGTTCGTCATCCAGGCCTGGCGTTTCGATCATCAGCCGTGCATTGGTATTATTACGTAGTATCTCGCACCACAGTGCAATGACCTCTGGCGTAACCTTTGCAAACGTATTGAAGCAGCCGAACGTAACCACATCATTATCGTCTGCCGGAGGATGATCGATCACCTCGGGCCATGTTTCGACGTTGGGGTCAAAGCAGCAGAAAAGCTCCGGCATACGAAGCAGCTTTTCGCTATTAAGATGCTCAGTCATGCCTACCGGCTCGGCGAAATGATCGCTGATTCGGTAATCGAATACGCTCATGCCTGTGCTGTGCGGATGACCAAGCCATGTGACCTGGACTGGCGCAGGCTTATGGACGAACAGCATCAGACGGTTCCATCCCGTATGACCTGCCGGATCAATCAATATGTCGATTTGATCATCAGCAATCTTCTGCACCAAATCTTCGTTACTACAACTTATTATATATTCAAAGCCGTCCGCCATGCTTTCCGCCTTGGCAGTGCATTTATCGGCAACCATATAGTTGTAGTAAAAATATAATCCAAATCGATCCCGATCAATCGTCTTCAACAGCGGCAAGACGAACTGGAATACCGGGTGATTTCGAATATCCGGCGACACGAAGCCGATACGAATCTTCTTGTCCGGATCAGGCGCATTCGCATATTTCACGGGTTTGACTGCAATCTTCTTGCAGTATTTCTGGTCGATTTCCCGATGTATACGTGCCAATTCGTCCTTGCCAACCGTTGCGTCGTACACAGACGCAAACAGATAATTGCTGTAATAGAATGAATTAGTGGAATCGCGCTCGATCGCCCGGCGGAAATACTCCCGCGACTTCGGGATTTCGCCCTTATGACGACTGAGCATTCCCAGGGAATTCAACGCTGGGGCCGAGTTTTTCGGATCCAGTTCAACCGCTCGTTCCGAGTGCTCAATAGCGCGCTCGAAGTCGCCCATCTTCATATAGATCGAACCGAGGGTTGCGTGGGCGAAATGGAAATTTGGCGCCAATTCCATCAACTCGCGACATGCATCCAACGCCTCCTGGTGCCTTTCCGACATTTGAACTGTCGACGAAATGACAACCAGCGAATCCAGATAAACATGATGCGTGCGGTTATGCTTGGCAAGCTCCCGTGCACGACGTGCGTGGGTTTCGGCAGGAGGATACAGTGCCATGTCGTGGAAACATTTGGCCAGCCCCAAATGCGCCTCGGCGCTATTCGGGTTCATCTGGATCACTTGCTCAAAGAGCACCTTCGCTTCCTTGACCTTCAGTTCAGCCAGAAGGCCAAGTGCCTTATTCAGCGTAGTTGACTGGGCGTTGCCGGACAATGCCGCGGCTTTGTGGAACTGTTCGGCCGCGAGATCATTTCGCCCAGATCTTGCGTAGAAGGCCGCCAGGTTGCTGATGGCGGTCACATAATTTGGGCGCTGCTCAATCGCGAGAAAGAAGTATTTCTCAGCCGACTCCAGTTCGCCAAGCAGCTCTTTGATAACAGCCAGATTGTTATTGGCTTCAGGATATATAGGCTGAAGACTCAAAGCAGTCGTCAAAACCTCCGCAGCCTTTTCCAGCTCTCCGTTTGCTTGCAATACGCTCGCATAGTTCGAGAAGAATGGTGCAAAATCTGGCCGCGCCTCGACGGAGCGAGACAAGTAGTCCAGGGCGGATTTGTGTTCGCCCAATTGGTTCAGCAGAAGTCCATAGAAATGCAGGGCATCTGGGAAATTCGGCGCAACGGCCAGCACGGCGTCATACAAATGGCGCGCAGCTATAAATTCCCCACGCTGTTGATGTTCGATCGCCTTACGCGTTGCGTCGAAAATCGTCAGTTCCATTGTCTGCTCTGCCAATTCCTTACCCCTGTCAATGAACAAAGGCGGCAAAGCCGCCTTTGTTCTTACTGCAACATCCGACCAAATTACTGGTTGGACTGGGTGGTCGTACCACCGTTGTTGTACGTCGCAACTGCCGTCGTATCAGCAACCACACCACCAGCACCGATCAGCAGGGTCTGAGCTGCCAGGTTGCTGCTCGGAGCGGTCAGCAGCAGGCTGTGGACGTTGCTATTGGCGATAGCGCCGGTAGCTGCCTCAACCTGAGCGGACGTGAACGTGGTCGACGCGTGAGCGGCGATCGTACCCAGAACTGCGGAGGTACCCAGCGTACCAGCTGCGTCATCGTAAACAGCAACGCTGACGGCTGCGGAGGTGCTGCTGGTGTTCACAACACGAACGAAGCTCTGAATGCCAGCAGCCTTCGCGAGGCCGTTCGGCAGGTACGAATGCAACAGGATCGAAGCACCGTTGTTCTTCAGGTTGTACGTGTTTGCAGCAGCAACCGTCGTGTTCAACGCGGTGTGCGCGCCGCTCGGCAACGTGGAAGCGATCGTCGACTGATACGGATTGATCGTCACAGTGCCGCTGTACTTCGCGCAAACGAAGACCGTACCGCTGGACTGTTGGCCGCCAGGACCAGCCGCAGCCGTTGCCGGCTTGAAGACGCCGGCAGCCGTAAAGCCCGAAGCGGACATGCCGCCCGTAGCAATCGTCAGGGCCGATACGTTAGCGCCACCACCGGAAGCACAAGCCGGGGTATCTTCCACCCACACCTTGGTGCCCGTCGGCGAGAAGTCGCCCGTCACCGTCACGGACGGGTTACCGAAGTCACCCGTCGACATGGCGCTGCCATCCGTGTTCTGCAGATTGGTGTTGACCGTGTAGGTCACTGCACCCAGAACCAGGTTGGTCACCGTGGTGTTGTTCTTGTTGTTGGCCAGTTGCAGAGCGCCGTGGCCAGCCAGATCGATCACAGCAGCTTCGTTGACGGCACTGGCATTGCCCGTGGCGCCAGACGTGCCGAAGACGGCCGAATTCACGATCGAGCCGGTAACGCTGACTGCCGACTTGACGAGCGGAGCCGTGGCAGCGGAATCAACGTCAGCAGCCGGAACAGTCGCGCCGTTGAAATCGGACACGTTGGACATCGACCAGGTCACGTCGATCACGCCAGCGCCGCCGGTAGCCAGGGCGGACAGCGAGCTGAGGTCGGATGCGCCACCGGCATCGCTCAGGTTGATCAGTGCGCCGGAAGCAACACCAGCCGAACCGGCCGTGCCTTCGAAATAAACGGTCGACGCATCGGTACCGAGTTGCTGGCCGCTCGAGAAGGTCAGCGTGTTGTTACCGGCACCAACGTTCGGGATCGTCAGGTTGGAAGTGGCCGTCAGCGCTGCACCGTTGTCGACGTGCACGTACACGTAGAACTTGGCGTTGGCGTTGATGGGCACTGCAGTTTGATACGTAACGGTCGGATTGTTGATCTTCGAGCCGCTTGCCACAGACTCGGCGCCGAACGTCGTGAGCGACGCCACACCAATCTGGCCAGCGTTAGCCGCCACACCAAACCCGGCCAGGATGGCGGAACGGAGGATTAGGTTTTGTTTCATTTGTCACTTTCCTCAAAGAAAGATTAGGTAGATCACTGTCAAATTGCAGTGAAGCGTCTTTCGAAAGACGAGGCGAGTATAGCAAAAGCCCTAGACGTGTCAAACGGCGTTCTAGCCACGCAACCGCCTACAGCCTGCGTTCCGTCGCACTCAGGATACAACTGCGCGCGCCACACTCGTTCCCCACGCCCAATTTCGCCAGCATTGCCGTCGCCCGGCTCGATTAGTCGCCAACACAGCGCGCGGCCACACTGCGTCCGAACTAGCCGCCACAAGGCTCCTGGACGTATGCCCCCCTCGAACAGGCCCTGCCAAACCCATCGGCAAGCAGTGCCCCCAAGGTCGTGCAATACTGCCGATCATCAAGCAATTATTCACTGTTGCTGGCTGCCAACAATATTAGGCGTGCTTGATGACAACTCATTGGGGCTACGCCGCGCAATGAACCGGAACCGGAACCGGAACCGCACACGCCGCCGCAACCTTAGCGCTTGAACACCAAGCCCTGGCCCGTGGGAAGCTCCAGCACCTGGTACCCGCGCTCGGCAAAGAACGGGTCTTCCGCAGCCTTTTGGTCGCCGTAGCCCAGCCATCCGTAGTCGTCCAGGACGATGATCCCGCCAGGGACGATACGATCAAACACTTTTTCGAGCGCACCGAGCTCGGCGCCAGCGTTGTTGATATCGAGGTGCAGGAATGCCACCTGCTCAGGGCAAACCTCCTCCAGCACCTGCGGCACCGAGCCCTTGGTCACGACCACGCTTGGGAACTCGGCAAAGCGCGCCTTCACCTGATCGTACAGACTGTCGCTGTGATCATCCAGCAACTGCCGCGAGCCGGGGGCGTGATTGAACATGTCATAGAGATAGTAGCGCTTACCCAGCTTGGCGAAATCCACGTAGTCAATGAGAATACGCGCCGACGTGCCCCGATAGCAGGCGCACTCCAAGAAATCGCCGGGAAGCTTCGCACAGTGACGGGCAGCCCACGCCAGAACGGCAATTCGCCACAATATACCCCGCTCGGCCGAGGTTTCCGCATGTTTCTCCCAGGCAGCTATTAACTCGGCGTCGCCGAGAAAACTCAGGTTGCGGCCGAAGGTAAACAAGTTATCCGAAGCGTAAATGCCTTCTGGGTAAAGCGTGTGAATGGCCTGCTGCAAGCCAGCATCAAAGGTTTTCCGGTCCGACGGCCCAAAGAACAATGCTGCCAGGTAATTTTTTTCCATCTCTGTCTCACCTATCTTCAATTCGTTGCATAGCCACCGACTATCGGAGCAACTTCCGCGGTTCGGCGGCCCTTAGTTACTTGCCATTTCCGGACGACTGTTTGAGCGCCTGTTCGATCTCTTTCAGAATCGCTGGATCAGTCACCGTCTTGCCAGGCATGACGCCAGCGGGCGTCGATGGCGCGGCGGGTGCCGGCGGCGTGCCCGCATCGGGCTGCCCGCCGCCCGGAGCGGAGGATGGTGCGGTGACGGTTTCCGCCGTTGGCATCGGTGCCGGTAGGGGAGCCTCCGGGAGAGTCTCGGCAGACGGCACTGGCATATTCTTGTCGGATACCGCCGCAGTCGGCGCAGCCTCGGCAGGCTCCGCCTGCACGGCCGTCTTTGATGCTGCCGGAATTGCCGACCCGACGGGCGTCGGCCTGCTTGTCCGAGCAGCCCCAGAAGCAGCCGCCCACGGCCCCAACTGCTTGCGGAACGCCTCAGTCAACTCCTCCGCTTCGTAGTCGTCATTGATCACATAGGGAGTGATCATGATGATCAACTCGGTGCGATCCTTTTGCGTCGTCGAATTGCGGAACAACTGCCCTAAGACCGGGATGTCCTTCAACAGTGGGATACCGGCATCACCGGCGGTATCGGACTGGGAAATCATGCCCCCGAGCATGACAGATGCGCCGTCACGCAGGGAAAGCCGCGTGTTGATCTTACGTGTACTGATCGTCGGCGAGATATTTACCCCGGTCTGCGTTGCATTCGCACCACTCACCTCTTGCGTCACTTCCAGCTCTACGCGGCCACCGGCATGGATAACGGGCTTCACCTTCAAGATGACCCCGGTATCCTTGTACTCCACCGTCTGCAATACGCCCGAGGTACCACCTGTATTGGCGTTGCTTTGCTGGCTCGTGATGATCGGCACCTGGTTGCCGACCTGGATCGTTGCCAGCTCGCCGTTGCGCGCGACGATGCGCGGACTCGACAACACTTTCACCTTGCTGCCGGAAGCCAGCGCGGTCAATACGGCTCTTGGCGTGGACCCCACCAGACGGGTAATCGTTAGTCCAGCCGCGGAAACCGCTGCCGAGCTGGAGCCGGATGAGCTGCTCGCGCTGGGTCCATTGAAACTGGTCGTGTAAGTCCCGCTGCTCGAATTGACGTTCGCCAGCGACCATTCGACACCAAGAGACGTCGTATCAGTCAGGGTGACCTCCGCGACCGTCACCTCGACCAGAGCGCTTTTGACCGGGCGATCGAGATCCTTAAGCAACCCGATCCACTGCGTGTACTCCTCTGCGTTCCCCTGGAAGATCAGGCTATTGGTGGCTTGATCGACAACAACTCGGGTAGCCGAAACGCGAGCCGGGGCCGGGGCCGGACCACCCACTGCCTGGGCTGGCGTTTCCGTACTCGCTCCGGTCTGCCCGCTGATAACCTGACGCAATGTCGCCGCCAATACTTCTGCATCAGCATATTTTACCTGGTACGTGAAATAGCCGTTTCCTGCGCCTCCCTTTGCCGGGCTGTCGAGGTCCGCCGCCCACGTACTGACGTGATCAAGCGTGGGTTGATCTGCAGCGAACACAATTACGGTATTGATGGCGCTTATCGACAACATCATGACCGGTGGCGATGTCGCAGAACCAAGACCAACCGCCGACGAATACCCCTCGGCGTTCAAAATCTCATTCAACCGCTTGGCCAACTCGTCGGACGACCAAAACGTCGGCGTAATCCGGATGCTGTGTCGGCCGTGCAGACGCGGCTGATCCAGCACCTGGACCACCTCCAGTGCAGCCTGAACGTCCGCGGACTGGCCGCTAAGCATCACCGCATTGATGAATATGTCATCCTGCACCTGCAGCTTGTTGGCGAACATCTGCTTCAGCCACTGCGACACTTCCGCAGGCCGTACCGCCTGCAACTCGACCAATTGATAGATCGGCCGCAGTGCTTGCGGCGTATCCGGCAGTGCACGGCCGCGTCGAATTTCGGGAGAAAAGCCGGTCGTGTTGTTGTTCGGCACGATGCGATAGAAGCCACCCACGTCCGTGACGGCGACACCGTAGGAAGCAAGCAGGCTACGTGCCGTTTCCAGCACTTCGCTCGGTTTTTGCGGGGTGCCGCTGCGCAGGGTGACGAGGTCCTGGCGTGCTGCCACCTGCGGATCCATGCTAAAGCTCTTCTTCAGGATCGAGCCGTACACCACCTGGATGAAGGTGGGTAGCGGCATCTGGTCGAACGAGAGCGTGATCGTGGCCTTCTCGTTGGCGTCGACCGGCTGCGCTGCGGGTGCCTTGTAGTTGGCGCTGCGGCCGGGCGGCGGCGTGGGCCCAGGCTGAACCTGCAGACTTGTACTTGGCTTGCTCTTTTCCAATTCCGCCAGGCGCGCTTGCTCGTTGGATTCAGCTAGCGTGTGTTGCGGCACGTTCAAGGGCGGCGGAATCAGCGGCTTTTCGGCGCAACCGGCCAGGAGCGTTGCGGCGAGGGCGGAGAGGCGCACTCGGTAGCTGAGGTGGGCGGTAAATTGGTACTTCATTCGCGATAAATCCCAAGAATTCGTTTCTTGCCGTTGACTACGACGCAGAGGCGATCGGCGTCGACTGCACAAATCTTTGCGCCACCCGGCAGCGCATCGCCCACCTTGAGCGTGGTGGGCGCCTGGCCTTCGATCCTGACGACGGCCAAATGTTCTTCACCGTTGGCGGCCGAGCCGAGAATGCGCCACTCCGGCGGTGTCAGCGGCGCCTGGTCGGCCTGCGGGTGCTGCGTGCCCCAGGGGTTGGCTGCGTCGATACGTGCAGCCAGGGTATCTACGTCGAGCGTTTCCGGTGCAGGTAGCGCCCAGTCGGAAGTAGTGGCGGCAGCTGCAGCAACGCGGGGGGCGGCCGGCGCGGCGAGTATGATGATGGCGGAACCCAGCAACCACACCAGGCCGGTCGCAATGGTCAGGCGCAGTGGCGTGATCATGGCTTCCCCTTGGTCGGCAAAGCCCGCACCAGCGCGTAGCCCGATACGATCATTTCCGTGCGTGCCGTACCGGGCTTGATATTGAGACTCTCGACCTGGATGGCCTGCTTGTTGACGACCATATCAGCCAGTAGGGGCGTCATGATGGCCGGATTCGTGTCGAACGAGATTTCGCCGCGCAGCGGGCGGATATCGCCAGGCATTTCGCCGTTCTTCGTATCGACTTCCGCAACGGCCAGCTTCACGGTCGGACGTATCGCCTTCAGCCGTACCAGCTCGCGGTTCAGCCAGTCCTGGAAGTTGGCTTGGGCCAGGCCAAGCGACTCGCCCTGCCACAGCCGGTCCTCCGCCTGAGTCAGCGCGTGTTCAGCCTGCTCGGCTCGGGCCGGCCATTCCTTCTGATTTGCTTCGGCCTGCAGGCGCTGATACTTATGCACCGCCGTGCGGTAGCTCGCTTGGTCGGCCGCCACGCGGTCGCGCCAGTCGAGAATCAGGTTCAACCACAGGATACCAACGACGGTCGCAAGGCCCACGCGCAGCACGCGGCTCTTGCGCAGGGCCGCAAGCAGGGGTGCCATATTCAACAAACTCATGCGCCACCCTCGTGCACCGTCGGCGCGGCGGCGATGCGCGGTTCGACATTCATTTGCACGCCCATGGCGCGCGGGTTGGCATCGGTAATCACTTTTACGTCACTGAATATCGGGTTTTTGCCAAATGCTGCGACCAAATCGGTCGACGACAGTTTCTCCGTCGGCGAAAGAACGGAAAACTTGAGCTTGCCGGTATGGTAGTTCCATTCCGTCAGCGTCAACGCCAGGTGCGCGGGCATGGCCTGTGTGATGGCATCGTAGATGGTCAGCTGCGAGGGGTACGGACTCAGGCGGTCCAGATCGTTCAGCCGTGTTTGCGCTTCGATGGCGCGGCGGCGCGCCTGGGCCAGGCGATTCGACGCACCATTGAGGCCCGCAGCCTGCTTTTCCACATGGGCTTGTGCGCGCTGCAGCTTAATATGTTCAGCGCCGTACCAGACGGATGCCCAACCGAGTAGCAGCGCGGCCGCGGCATACGCCAGCGATTCGATCAACTCGTCGCGGCTACCGCTATCGGCGACGGCATTGGGCGCAAAGGGCCGATCGAGCAGGCTCGGCACCTGCAGCGACACATCCACCGTCTGCGCATCGGCGGGCACCGCTGCATCACGCTGAAAGGCACGCCACTCGGCAGCAGCCGGCGCCTGCGGCCACCAACGACTGGCGTGCAACACACCCGCTAGCCAATATTGCGCTTCGACACCGTCGCGGCAGCGCAACAAGCGCGCGCCGTCGCGCTCGGGGGGCGCATACCACAGGGGCTCCGGCACGATCTCACCCGTACTCGCCTCTCCAGGCAGCGCAGTCGCATCCCAGACCCACGCCATGGCCTTGCCTTCGCGCCATACGACATAGGCGGCCGACCGCGCAAACGGCGACCATTGACGCAGCTGCAGCGCCAGGGCGGCGCGCCTATGGGCTTTCGGCATCGCCTCCAGGTCGAACAGCCGGTAGCGGCAGCGGCCGCGCACCAAGCGCCACTGCAGACGACCAAAACCGCTGCCCGGCTGCTCGGCGGCATCAGCGCTAATCCACTGCTGGCGCGGGCTCCACGATTGCAGGAAGCGCCGGAAGAGAGGCGAACGGGTCTTGGTTGTCATTGCTATTCGGCGGCTTGGCGTTGGGTAGTCTAAAAGCGTAGTCGATGTGCCAGGGGCGATCGGGGTCGGTCGGCGTAAACGTGACATTATACCTGAGTGCCCACGCCAAACCCTTGCCACCTTGCGTGATTTGCAGGCTGTTCGATGGAAAAAACTGCAATTGAAACATCAATGTGTCGATCGGCACACCCGCATAACGGGCCACCAGATCAACGTCGGTGATGGGCCCAAGCTGGCGCCGCTCGATCAGCGCCTGGGCCGACTGCTTCGTCATGCCCGGTATGGTCATTAGCACCTCAGGCGGCGCCATATTCGGGTTGAGCAGCCCAACGCCGCTCGTGGTCAACAGGTTGGTGAACTGCGCATCACGCACAAAGGGCAGGTCCGACCAGCCCAGCACGGCCGACAGCTGGTACGGCGTCAGCAAGGGTAGGTGCGTAGGTGGCGGCATGCCAGCGGCCGTATAGTCGACCGTCTTGGCGCCATTGAGACGACGCAGCTCGCCCGGCTCGATATAGTCGTGCAACTTGTCCAGCAGTGGCTGGGCGTCGCTTGGCCCCACGCCGTATTGGTCCAGCAGTCGCGTCAATCGTTCATCCCCTGCTCGATTGACGTTGATCAGGCCAAGATCGTCCTGCACCTGCAGCCAGGTCTGCCCTTCTGCGCGGTAACGCGTATTGTCCAGGCGTACAGCCCGTTCCATGTCGGGGCCCAGGCCGTAGGGGGTGAGCTGCGTTGTCGCCAGTCGGTACAGCATCTCGGCGCGCGAATCGCTCATGGCGCGCAGCGTCTCGCTATTGTCCTGGCTGCGCTGCGCGAGCACGATGGCGCGATGCGTGCGATCGGCAAAATAGGCTGCGGCAATGGCGATTGCTGCTAACACCCACAGCGTCAGCGCCAGCACGAAGCCCCGCTGCCGACGACATGTGTACCCGCCGCTCATGGGGTCGCCCCCAGCATGACGGTGCCCTGCTGCGGGCGCAGTACCTGCAGGCCACCCTTCGGCATCGCGAACAATAGCCAAGGCTCACCATCGCGCGTCATGCGTAACAGCACGGCGCTGGGCAGCTGGTTCAGATTTTCCAGCTCGGGCGGCCACTGCTCGTGCCGATCGCCTTTGGCGTCGAGGTAGATGAAGCCGCCATTCTTGCCCGGCCAGTCGAACAGGGTGGTCCTAGCGTCACCGCGATGCAGCACCAGTGCCGTGCTGGCCGTATCGGGGCTGAACTCCAGCGTGAAATCGATGGGCTCCGGTGCGCCGTAGCGTTCCGATACGGCCGCGATCGACACACCATGCAAGTGCTGAGGCGTGCCCAGAAAGCGATTGGGATCATCATCCCTCGTCGCTTGCAGGCCTTCGATGGCCTGGCGGAACCAGTCCTCGGTCATGGCGGCGCGCTGGCTGCGTACCAGTTGTACGCCGAAGCGCTCCTGCACATTGTAGGTCTGGTACAGCGCCTGCATCAGGATGGTGGCGACTAGGCTGGTAATACCCAGCACCACCAGCACCTCGATCAAAGTGAAACCGGACAAGCCGGCGCGAATGGGCGCGCGGTTCATCTGGCAGCGCCTCCGCCCGAACCGGGAATCACCGTGCCCAGTGGCGTAAACACTTCGCGCACTTTCTTGTAGCCAACCAGCTTCATGTCGAGCTCGATCCAGTGCGGATCGTCAGCGGTCACCGCCACGACATGGGTACGGTACAGGGCAAACTGATAGACATCCTGGCCACTAGGATAGCCCACCCCGTCGTGCACGGGCGTCGTTGCCGCGGCGTTCCAGTGCACGCGGTAGGCGCCAAAGTCGCGCTCCCCGTCTGGGTCGAGCATGGGGTTGACCGACTGCATGAATTCGATGGCGTTGTGCGTGGCGGCGTTACGCGCCGCGTTCTGTTGCAGTCGCTGCAGCGTCCCGATGCTGTCGTTGATCCAGGAAAACAGCGCCATGCCGGCACCTGAGATGATCACAAGCGCGACAATCGCCTCCAGCAGGGTAAAGCCGCGCGCGTGGGACCGCGTTGCGTAGGCCTTAGCCACCCAAGACCTCGTTCGGCTCGCAGCGCGGCGCATCGAGGCGGTAGGCCTGCTTCACGCCATCAGGGTCGATGAGGACGACGTTGCCACCGCCACACAGACCATTGAACGCATAGTGCACGGGTTGGGCGATACGGACCTTCCAACCGTCCGGCACCGACACCTCGGGCTCACCATCGCTCAGCATGCTAGTGAGGGTCTTGTCGTCCAGCTCGATATTTTCACCCAGCACATAGGCACGGTAGCCAAGGCCTGCTATCTGCGCCACCAGGCCGTTACGCGCCAGCCCACGCTCGGTACGCTCGTAGATGCGCTGCAGCCCGGGCAAGACGACACCTGCCACAAAGGCCATGATACTCAGCACCACCAGCATCTCCAGCAGCGTGAAGCCGTGCGTCCGCATCATTGCGGGGCGGAAGTCGACTGCGGCAGGATACCGATGTCGGCATCGAAGCCTTCGCCGCCGGGCTTGCCGTCGGCGCCGAAGGAATACAGCACGAAAGGCTGGCCATTCGGCCCTGGCGTACCGTACTGGTAGGCATTGCCCCAGGGATCGTTCGGTACCGCTGGGTCATCCAGATAGGGGCCGCGCCACTTGTTCTTGATCTTCTCGTCCGTGGGCGGCGTCACGAGCAGCGCCAGGCCCTCTTCCTTAGTGGGGAAACGGCCCAGATCCAGGTGCATGGTTTCCAGTGCGCCCTTGAGCATCCTCACCTGGGTCTTGGCTGTCTGCACCTTGGCCTCATCGGCATGGCCGATAAGGCGTGGGCCGATCAGGCCGGCCAGCAGGCCGATGATGACCAGCACCACCAGCATCTCGATCAGCGTAAAGCCGCGGTAGCGGCGCGCTTGCTTGGTTTTCAACGTAGGCACTCCCTTGAATGACAAGCCTTCTGGCGATCAGAAGGTAATATTCGACAAACTCGTGATGGCCAGCATGATGGCCACCATGATGAAACCGATGACGACGCCGATCGTCAGGATGGCGATCGGCTCCAATAGCAGCAGGAAACGCTTCATGCGCGTCCGGCTCGCCGTCTCGTACATCCGCGCCAGCGTCTTCAGCATGGTGGGCAGCTCGCCCGTGCGCTCGCCCACACGCACCAGGTTGATGCCCATGGGGCTTACCGTACGATGCAGGGCCAGCGCGTCGGCCAGCTTCTTGCCCGAGCGCAGGTCCTTGCCAGCCACATCCAGGCGCAAACGCAGGCTCTGAAGGACCACGCTGCCTTGGGCAAGTTCCATGGCGCGGACGATGGGTACGCGGTTTTCCAGCAGCGTGCCCAACATGGCCGACCAGCGCCCCACCTCCGTGTCAAGCAGCCAGCCACCCAAGAGTGGCAGGCGCGCGATCGCCTCCAATAGGCTCGCGCGCATGCGCGGGTTAGAGAGCACGGTAAACGCGAAGAAGGCCAAGCCGGCGCCGCCCAGGCCGAACCACATCAGATGCGTCTTGACGAACAGCCCCGTCTTCAGCACCCAGACGGAAATGGCCGGCACATGGGCGCGACGGTTGTTCAGCAGGCCGGCGAACTTCGGCACCACCACGAGGAAGATCAGCAGCACGGCCGCGATGCCGGAAAACACCAGCACGGACGGATAGATCAAGGCATTGCGCATTTCCTGGCGCAGGGATTCCTCGTACTCCATCTGGTCGGCGCCAGCAAACAGGCTGGGTGCCAGCTTGCCGGTCAGCTCGCCGGCCGCCACGAGTTGATGCACGTAATCCGGTACGCCCATATTGGCTTCGCGCAGGGCAGCGGGCAGCGATACGCCGTTGCGCAGCTGGCCGTGCACCACGCCCAGCGCGGCGCCGAGCGAATCGCCAGCGTGCGCCTCGGCCAGCGAGGCCACCGCCTCGGCCAGCGGTACGCCGGCACCCAGCAGGGTAGCGAGTTCGCGGATAACGATGGCACGGTCACGCGTGTTGGCGCGGCGCGCGACGATGACACGATCGAGCGCACCCCGTTTGTCGCTGACAGGCGCCAGCGCCACGGGCATCAAGTCCTGCGACTGCAGCAGGCGGTAGGCGTCGGCCTCCGTCGCCGCGTCGATCTCGCCCTTGAGCGACTCGCCCGACTGTTTGACAGCCTCATAGCGGAAACGCATCAGCCTTCGCCTTCCTCGTCGCCGCTCAGGCCGGTCACTCGCAGCACCTCATCCACGCTGGTCTGGCCGCGCCAGGCCTTCACCAGGCCGTCCTCACGCAGATTGCGATAGCCGCTAGCACGCGCCAGGGCGATCACCTCGTAGGCCGGCAGGCGCTGCATGATGGCGCTCTGGATGCGCGGCGTGACTTCCACGAATTCATAGATGCCGACACGGCCGCGGTAGCCCGTCTGGTGGCAACGCGGACAGCCGACGGCGCGGCGGAAAGCGGGCGCCTCGGCAAAGAGCGCCGGGAAGCGTTCGCGCAGATCGGCCAGCACGGTCGCCAGCGCATCCGGCACCTCAACCGGCTCGGCACAGTGCGCACACAGGCGGCGCACCAGGCGCTGCGCCTCTACGGCGCGCACAGACGAAGCAACCAGGAAGGGCTCCACACCCATGTCCGACAGGCGGGTAAATGTGGAAATCGCGTCGTTGGTATGGATGGTGGAGAACACCATATGGCCCGTGAGGGCTGCCTGCACGGCGATCTCGGCCGTCTCCAGGTCGCGGATTTCACCGATCATCACGATGTCCGGGTCGTGGCGCAGGATGGCGCGCAGGGCACGGGCGAAGGTGTAGCCGATCTCCGCATGCGTCTGGATCTGCGTGATGCCGGACATCTTGTATTCGACCGGGTCCTCCACCGTGATGATCTTGTGCTGGCGGTCGTTCGCCACGGCCAGCGCCGCATACAGGCTGGTGGACTTACCGGAACCGGTGGGGCCGGTAACAAGCACGATACCGTGCGGCTCCTTGGCCCAGCGCTCGAAGGCCTCAAGGTGGTCGGGCTCCATGCCCAGCTTGTCCAGACGAAAATCCTTGCGCTCCTTGGGCAGAAGACGCATCACGATGGATTCGCCATGTACGCCGGGGATGACGGACACACGGATGTCCATGTCGATACCGGCCGCGCGCACGGTGATACGGCCGTCCTGCGGCAGGCGGCGCTCAGCGATGTCGAGGCCGGAAATCAGCTTGATGCGCGACGCAACCGCATCGAAGCGTTCGCGCGGGAAGTTGCCGCGCGTCTGCAGCACGCCGTCGATGCGGAAGCGCACCAGGAAGGCGTGCTCCTCCGGTTCCACGTGGATATCGGACGCTGTCTCGTCGGTAGCCTGCGCGAACAGATTGTTCACCAGTTCGATGACGGGCGCCTCTTCCGCCAGCTCCTTCAGGTGCGCTACGTCGTCCGCGTAATTGGGTTCGGTCGGCGCACACACAACCTTCATCAGGCGCTCGACTTCGCGACTGCGTGCGAACACCCACTTGAGCGCGTGGCCAGACAAGGCAGCCGTCAGCGTCTCTTGCAGGAAGGCATCCTGCGGATTGCGGCTGGCGCAGTGGTACACGCCGTCGGCCGCCTCCCACAGCAGGGCGCCCTGCTCGGCGAACCAATTGTCGGCCAGGCCGGTCAATGCCATGGCCTGGCGGTAGGCATCCGGCCGCTCGGGCAACTGCCCTTCCTCGGCGAAATCCAGGCCGTTCTGCTCGGCCAACACGGGCAGCAGGGCATCTTCGGAAATCGCACCGATACGCACCAGCATGGCGCCCAGCCGGCCCCGCACCTGTTGCTGGGCAACGAGGGCGCGCTCGAGGTCCTGTGCGGAGATGATGCCGCGATCGAGCAGCAACTGGCCCAAAGGCGTAGCGAGAGGAAGGGTGGTATTGGAATTCATAGATGGCTTAATTTGGCTCGCGGCCATTGTAACAAAGTGCCGCTTGCGACGTTTGCTCCGGTACACTCCGCAACCATGAATGCACTCCTGTCCCGCCGTTCCCTGTTCCGCCGCGTTGCCGCGACATCGCTGTGGTGGCTTGGCACCAGCCTGCTCGCCCGTGCCACCGATTGGCCCAAGGCCCTATTCAGCGCTGCCAGCAGCGACGATGCACTGACGCAACTCAACGCCAAGGCGGCCCAAAAGGGTGACGCCATCCTGCTCGAAGTGCCCGATATCGCCGATCGCGACGACCGCGTCACGGTGCGGGTGCTGAGCAAGGTCGACGCCACCGAACAGATCACCATCCTGGTGGATCGCGCCCTGCGCCCCGTCGCTGCCCAGTTCCTGCTGAGCTCCGACATCGAGCCCGACGTCAGCGTCGAGGTCAAGCTGCCCGGCACGACGGAGATCACCACCATCGTTCAGGCACGCAACACGCTGTATACCGTCAGGCACGAGGTCAAGTTGGCCGCCGAGCCCTACGACGCCGCCACCCCGGCTGCGCCGAAAAAGAACAAGCCGAGCCATGGCAACAGGGAGAAGCAGGCATGAGCGTGGTCGTGACGGCACACCTGAAACAGGACATCACACAGATCCGCGTTGCCATCGAGCACATCAGCGAAGACGGCCAACGCATTGATCACAAGACGGGCAAATTCGTTCCCGTCTCTTTCGTGAAACAACTCACCATCAAGGCAGACGACCGGGTGCTGGCCGACGCCAACCTGGGTGGCGCACTGGCGCACAATCCCACGCTCACCTTCAAGGCACGCAACCTCAAGGCAGGCATGCGCGTGGTGGTCGAGTGGTCTGATACGGACGACAAGTCCGGCAAGGCCGAGACGGTCGTCAGCGCCTGACTCCAGGTCAAATTGGCCGGCGGCGTTCCGCCGGCCCCACCCTCGTTACGCTGCGCTCGCCCCAGCCGGCTTGGCTTCTGTCTCGGCCGGCTTCGTGACCGGCTCCGCCGGCTTGGCGGTAGCGGGCGCGACCTTGGCGATCGCCTCTGCCGTCGCGAACGGCACACCAGGCTGCCAGGCAGCAACCAACTTGTCGATTTCCGCCCTTTGCTCGGCCGTCAGCAACTTGCCGCTGCCATCGAGGGACGCCACGGCACGATCATCGCCAAAGCGCGCACCCAAGGCCACGAAATAGTAGGCATACGCCGGATCCTTGGCCTGGCCCAGGCCCATACTACGCAGTACACCCAATACGTACATGGCATCGCCACTACCCACGGCGGCGGATTTCTGCGCCCAGGCCTCTGCCTTGTCGAAGTCGATCGCAACGCCGCCCCCCGTCAGATAGAGGAAGGCCAGGTTGGATTGCGCCGAAGGCAAACCGCCTTCCGCCGCCTTCGTGTATAGCTGCGCAGCCTTGGCGGCGTCGCGCTCCACGCCGTAGCCATTCTGGTACATCACGCCCAGGTTGCTGTAGGCGGCCAACAGACCCTGGTCAGCCGCCTTCTGGTACCACGCAACGGACTTTGCGTAATCACGCTCCACGCCAGTACCCTGCTGGTACATCAAACCCAGGTTGACCTGGGCCGGTGCGTAGCCCTTGTCGGCCGCCTTCTGGAACCACTTCACCGCTTCGATCAGGTCCTTGGTCACGCCGGAACCATCTGCATAGTCCGCGCCCAGGCTGCTCTCAGCCTCGGCGCTGCCCTTGGCCGCCGCCTTGCGATACCACTCGATGGCCTTCTCGTCGCTGTGCTCCACGCCTTGGCCAGCTTCGTACATCACGCCGATACGGTATTGGGCGGCCGCATTGCCCTTCTTGGCCAAGGGCAGCCATTCCTTCATCGCGCGGGCGTAGTCCTGCTTTTCGTAGGCAGCTTCGCCTTCCTTGAAGCCGGCGTGGGCGGCAACAGCCAACAGGCTCATGATCAACAGCGGTGCAACGGTCTTGCGCATCTCACATTTCCTCGACAGCAATTCAGTTTGCCCAGCCAATTCGGCCGGACGGTGCAAAGCCGCAGATTTTACAAGCGGCGGCGGCGGGGTCAACGCATTGATTCCTAAGCGCTTCGATAGTTCACCCGATTGTCACAGCAATCAGGCAAGAAAAAACCCGCCACAAGCAGCGCTGGGGCGGGTTCTTGCACCACATGGGCCCGCGAGGCGGGCGCCACGATTATAGCGAGTAGTACATCTGGAACTCGACCGGGTGGGTGGTCATGCGGTACTTGGTGACTTCTTCCATCTTCAGTTCGATGTAGGAATCAATCCAGTCGTTCGAGAACACACCGCCGCGCGTCAGGAACTCGCGGTCCTTGTCCAGGTTTTCCAGGGCCATTTCCAGGCTGTGGCAAACC
>JAFAKZ010000408.1 GCA_019234745.1 Burkholderiales bacterium | reverse complement strand
TCACCGTGTTCAACCGCGCAGCAGAGCAGATGCTGGGCTATCGGGCCGAGGACGTAGTCGGAAAGCAGACTCCCATGCTGTTCCACGATACGCGCGAGGTCGCGCGGCGCGCCATCGAGCTGTCCAATCTGCTCGGTGAGACCATCGAGCCGGGCATGCAGGTGTTCCGTACCATTGCCGAGCGCAACGATACGGAAGCGCGCGAGTGGACATTCATAACACAGGACAAGCAGCGCATTCCCGTGCTGATGAGCTTAAGTCCGCGGCGGCGTCCGGACGGCAAGATCGTGGGCAATATGGGTATCGCCTATGACATCCGCCGGCAAAAGGAAGCGGAAGCGGAGCGTGACCGCCTGTATGCTGTGGTGGAGGCCATTCCCGACATGGTTGCCATGGCGGACCTGACTGGCAAGGTTATCTACCTGAACGAGGCGGGCCGCAAGCTGCGCGGCGTGGAGGCCGGTGCCACGCTGGAGGGCCTGCATATCAGCCGTCCCTGGACGGAATGGTCGTTCAACCTACTGCAGAAGGTAGCCCTGCCGCAGGCCCTGTCGGGCAAGGCATGGACGGGCGATACGCAGATGGTCCTGCCGAATGGCGACATTCTGGACGTGCGCCAGCTGCTGGTCGCGCCGCGCATGGGGGGCTCCGAGCCGTCGTTTACGGCGACGGTAATACACGATTTGTCGGAAGTCCGCGCCATGGAAGCGAAGATGGTGGAGGAGGACGCGCTGCTCAACTCCATTTTGGAGAGCGTGCAGGACGCCATCGTGGTGCTGGACGAAGCGGGCAAGGTACAGTCGCTGAATCCGGCCGTGGCCGATGTATTCCGCTACGGCCTGCATGAGGTCATCGGCCGTGAGGTGTCGATGCTGCTCACCGACAATTGCGCGAAGCAATTGCTCGACGATATGGCGCAGTACTTGAAGGCCAGTGCGCGGCGCTTTACCGCTATCCGTCGTGAAGTACAGGGCAGGCACAAGAGAGGTACTCTGTTCCCGATGGAACTGACGATGTCGGAAATCAAGTTCGTCGACCACCGTATCTATACGGTCGTCATGCGTGACATATCCGAGCGCAAGGCGGCCGAAGCAAAGCTGCTCGAGAACATAGCCGAACTGCAGGAGACACAGAAGGCATTGGCCTCGGCCAACCAGCAACTGCTGGAGTTCAATACCGAACTCAACCGCATGGCGCAGATGGACGGCCTGACGGGAGTGGCCAACCGCCGTGCCTTTGACCAGACGCTGGCAGCTGAGTGGGGCAGGGCGGCGCGCAATGCGACTGCACTGACACTGCTGATGCTGGACGTGGATCACTTCAAGCTGTTCAACGATGGCTACGGCCACCAGATGGGTGACGAATGCCTGAAGGCGGTCGCAGGTGTATTGCGGGAATCGGTGGTACGACCCAGCGATTTTGTAGCGCGCTACGGCGGCGAGGAGTTCGCCATCATCCTGCCCGATACGGACAATGCCGGGGCGCTGGAGGTGGCGGAGCGCGTACGCACGACCTTGGCCAAGGTGGCGCTGCCGCACGCCTATTCGCCTACCTCCGATTACGTTACGGTAAGCATCGGTGCGGCGTCGGTAGTTCCCCTGGGTGGCGTAGCGCCGACCGTGTTGCTGTCGGCGGCGGACCGAGCGCTGTATCGGGCTAAGGAGACGGGGCGTAATCGCGTATTCGCCGGGGCGTAGGGAATCTTCCGGCGTGTCATAAAGCCGTGATATTTGCCCGATATGGTGGTCGGATTTATCGGCAAATCCAGGAGCGGTGGCATGCGTGTGTTGATGGTCTCGGACGTCTACTTTCCCCGCGTCAACGGCGTCTCCACGTCCATCCAGACCTTTCGGCGCGAACTGCCCGCCTGCGGGGTGACGGTCGACCTGATCGCGCCCGCCTACCCGAACGAGCTGGAAGAGCCGGGCCTGACCCGTATCGCCTCGCGCTACCTGCCGTTCGACCCGGAAGACCGGCTGATGCATCGGCGCGCCATCCGGCGCATGGTGCCCGACCTGCGCGCGCCGAACTATGACCTGGTGCATATCCAGACGCCCTTCGTGGCGCATTACGCCGGGCTGGACCTGGGGCGCTGCCTGGACGTACCCGTAGTCACGACCTACCACACCTTCTTCGAAGAATACCTGCATCACTACGCCAAGATCCTACCGGCCTCGCTTACGCGTGCCATTGCGCGGCGCTTCTCGCGCGGCCAGTGCAATGAGACGCATGGCGTCATCGCACCGTCGATCGCGATGCGCGATGCGCTGCGCAACTATGGCGTGACGGTACCCATTGAGGTTATCCCGACCGGTATCCCGCTTGCGCAGTTTTCTAGCGGCAACGGCGCGCAGTTCCGGGCGCAGCATGGGATCGCGGCCGACCGCGAGGTGGCGCTATTCGTCGGTCGCGTGGCGCACGAGAAGAATATCGACTTGCTGTTGCATGCTACAGCGCGCATCGCTCGCCAGCGCCCCAACTTCACGCTGGCGATAGCGGGCGAGGGGCCGGCCTTGTCGCACCTGCAGTCGCTCGCGCACAAGTTGAACCTGCAGGACCATGTACGCTTTATCGGCTATCTGGACCGTGCGGGCGCCTTGCTCGACTGCTATAGCGCGGCCGATATCTTTGCCTTCGGCTCGACCACCGAGACGCAAGGCCTGGTGCTGCTGGAGGCGATGGCCATGGGCTTGCCAGTCGTTGCCATTCCGGCGATGGGTGCGCGGGACATCCTTGCGCCGGGCGAGGGTTGCCTGTGCGCTACCAATGACCCGGACGATTTCGCGGCAAAGGTCGTGCAATTGCTGAGCGACCCGGCGCTGCAGCAGCAAAAGGCCGAAGAGGCGAAACGTCATGCGCAGTCGTGGAGCGCGCCGGCTACGGCTGAGCGCCTGGCGGGGTTTTATCGCAGCGTGCTGAAGGCGCAGGCCGAAGGCGCCCTTCGTGCGCCCGCTGCAGCATAACCGATCAACGGTGTAGGCTGCTCCCCCGATGGCGTAGCCATACCCGGCGCAAGTCGCGCGCCGACCCAAAGCCGCTTGCCTCGGCAATCCGTTCCAGCGACCAGTCGCGCCGCTTGAGTAGCGGTTCCGCCTGCGCCAGCTGCATCTGCTGGCGGAAGTCGACCGGGCCGATGCCGGTATGCTCCTTGAACAGCCTCGCCAGATGGCGTGGACTCACGCAGGCGATGCGCGCCAGTTCGTCGACCGGCCAGTCCCGCGCCGGATTACCGGAGATCGCGTCCTGCACACGGTGAACGGCCGGATGTAGATGATTGCGGAAGCTAAGGAAAGGCGACAATTGCGGTGCCGCAGTATCGCGTCGCAGCCACACGACCATCTCGCGCGCGACCTCCAGTGCAACCTTGGGCCCATCACGCTCGGAGATCAGTTCCAGCGCCAAGTCTATCCCGGTCGTGACGCCGGCCGACGTCGCAATCGGCCCGTCTATCACGAACACGCGGTTGTCCTGCACCAGGGCCTTGGGCGCAAGGTGGTTCAGTTTGTCGATGAGCGTGTGGTGCGTCGTGCAGCGGCGGCCGTCGAGCAGGCCGGCGGCGCCAGCCAAGATGGCACCCGAGCAGATCGTCATCAGTTCGAGATCGTCGCGCCAGGCATGGCGCAGCCAGTCAATAGCGAGCTTCCCGCCCGGCCCGCGTTCATCGTCGGCGCGGCTCGTCAAGCCGGCGATGACGACCAGCGCGCCGCTGGGGAGTGCGTCCGGCAGTGGGTCGATGCGATTCAGGGCCAGCCCGACGGAACTACAAAGCTCCTCGCTGGGGCCGATAAAACGCAAGGTGTACTGAGCGCCGTATCGATTAGCGAGCCGGAAGGCTTCTGCTGCCCCAGCGAGATCCAGCAACAGTACGCCGGGGAGCGTCACGAAATAGACTGGCTGCATGCTTACGCGGCTACCGGGAGCGAGGCAAGCACGTCGGCCACCGTGCAAATGCGGGCAAAGCGGCCTGCCAGCACGAGTTCAGTGCGCTCGCGAATTTCCTCAGTGGAGTATTGGCGGCCGTTAGCGTGCTGCATAGGGAAAGTTAGCGTTGCTTCCGTCACGTAGTCGATTTGGAATCCCAAGTCCGACCCGTTACGCGTAGTGGTTTCACAGCACTGCTCCGTACGGATGCCGGAGATGATCAGTCGGTCAATACCGCGGGCGCGGAACCATTCGGGCAAGCCGGTATCAATTAGGGCGCTGTGTACGTGCTTCTCGACGGTGTGGTCAGCGTAGTCGTCGCTACCCGCGAGAGGGCGGACGAGGCCGGATGCCTTCTTGAACGGACCGTCGCCATCGACGTGGAAAATACGCACGATGGGGATGCCAGCGGCGCGTGCACCGGCGATCAGGGCGTTCTGCTTTTCCAGATAAGCTGGCAGCTGTGCGTCGGTCCAGTAGCGTGCGTGGCGGAATGATTCCTGCACATCGATGACCAATAATGCTTGAGACATTTTCAGACTCCAACGGTGGTGGGTAATGTGTGAACTTTACCCGCCGTATGGATACGATACAGCGCCAGACGGTGACAGGAAAGGGACTAAATCCGACATACTTTGGAACCTCTGGCTAAGTACCCGGATGCTTAATCAGAGGCTCCCTAGGTCGAAAGCCGGATGCGCAAATGGAAACGGGAGACGCCATGGTCTCCCGTTCGTGGTTTTGATATCGCCAGCGGCTTAGCGTTTATAAGGCTGCGGGCGGTTCAAGCCGATAATGGGTAGATGACTTGCAACGTCAGTCAGCAATTCGGTCGCACGGCTGGTACTGGTTGCCTTTGCTAGGGCGTCGTTGAGCGCGACGAGCGCATTGCGTAGCTCCTGCTCGGTATCGCAGTGGCTGATGCGGCGCTTCAGCAGGATGGCCTTGAGGCCAAGGTGGGCGTCGGCCAGTTCGCGCATTTGTGCGGCGATCGGGCGCAGGTGTTCTGCCAGCTTGGTCGATACCGGCAGATCCGGGCCGTCGTCCGCCTCGTCCGCCACTTCATCGTCGAGGGTTGGGGGCTCGATCGCTACTGCCGGCGCTGCAATGGGGGCGGGCGCAGGTGCAGGTTGTACGGGCACGGCGTCGGCAACGACTTCAACCAGGCCCATTTCGATCAGCTTGTCCAGCGCCTCGGGCTGATTGCCCAGGGACAAGGCCAGGTTGACCAGCTGGTCGCTCGACTTCTGGCCATCGATCTGTAGTAGTAGGGTTCGCAAGCGAACCGGCAGCTTTACACTGTTGTCACGCGCCTGCAGAGCCAGCTGCGCTGCTTCCGTTTTGCGCAAGATTGCATTCAAAACAAGGTACTCCCGAGTGTCATCACCATGCCGTGCCGTAACGGCGCGGTAACATTAGCATAACTCGGCAAATAGCAGCGTCATGAAGACGGACGGTTGTCTATTGCCGTTTCTCCGAGGCAACAGTGCTGCGGCTTGCCGTTGACACGCCTACGCACCATTCGGAGCTTGTTGCCGCAGCCAGTCGTCGCGCTTGAGGCGATACAGCACGTGGCGACGCAAAGGGTGGCCTGCTTCGATGCGTGGATGGTCGAAGTCGTCCTCCTCGGTACGTGTCATGCCGATGCGCTCCATCACTTTGCGCGAGGGTTGGTTGCTCACCGTCGTCAGCGCCACGATCTCGTCCAGGTTGAGTGATTCGAATCCGTACGCCAGCGCCAGTCGCGCCGCTTCCGAGGCGTAGCCTTTGCCCCAGAATGCCGGTAGGAAGCGCCAGCCGATTTCCACGCAAGGCGTGAAATGGGCCTCGAAACTGGTACGCAGCAGCCCCGTAAAACCGGCGAACTCCGTCACGCCGGGGATTTCCACCGGCCAAAACGTGAAGCCGTCGTCGATCGCGCGCTGGCGCGCCCGGCCAGCTTCAAGGTCACTCGCCTCGCGTGTCAGTACGGTAGGGAAGTAACGGCGCGCCTCCGCGTCTGCATTCAAGCGTGCAAATTCGGCGAGATCGCTGTCGCGCCAGTCGCGCAGTACCACGCGGTTGCCTTCCAATCGAAACGGGTTATTCATGGC
>JAFAKZ010000366.1 GCA_019234745.1 Burkholderiales bacterium | reverse complement strand
TCGTGATGGTGGTCGTGAGACATGCGGTGGGGATCCTTATCTATCCGCATGTTATAACGTAACACTGGCGGGTGCAATTAGGGGCAATCAGGCACGCTCGTCAGTTTCGGCGTTCTCTTCAGCGGCCAATAGGGCGCGCCGCTCCAGCTCTTCCTGGTAGCGCGCAACGCGGCCGCGGCGGCGTCGACTGACGAACCAAGCCCACAGTCCGACCGGCATGATGGCGCCGAAGACAAGCAGCAGGCTACCCAGCACGACCATGCCGTTGACCATATAAATAATGGACAGGATGGCCATGACGTAGAAGTAGCCCATCGCGGCAATCAGCATGGCGCTCCTCTCAGTGACAGCCTGCGATAGGCAGGCGCAGGCGGGCGATGAGGCCGCCTTCCGGGCGGTTGGTCAGCGTGAGGCTGCCGCCGTGCAGGCGGGCGATGCGTTCCACGATGGCGAAGCCCAGTCCGCTGCCGCCGTCTGCGCGACGCGCGGCGTCCAGCCGGTGGAAGGGCTTGAGCGCGTCGGCCAGCTGGTCCGGTGGGATGCCGGGGCCATGGTCGCTAACCTCGAACACCACGTGCTCGCCTTCGCGCGCAAGGCGTAGGGCCAGTGGTGGCAGACCGTAGCGGCGGGCGTTGTCGATCAGGTTGGTCATGGCGCGTGTGAGTGCCAGTGGCCTGCATTGGATCAGCGGCAGGTCGTCGCCCAGATCAAGGTCGATATCGCATTTTTCGCGCGCATAGCGTGCTGCAACGGAGCGTGCCAGCTCGGCCGGGTCGCTGGCGACGGCATCCTCGCCGCCCAGGCCGCGCGAGTAGGCGATGAACTGGCCGAGGATGCGCTCGATATCGTCCACGTCTTCACGCATGCCGTCCTGCAGGCTGGCATCCTGCATCATCTCCACACCCAGGCGCAGGCGCGCAAGCGGCGTGCGCAAGTCGTGCGAGATGCCGGCCAGCATCACGTCGCGCTCACGCTCGTTCGTGTCGAGGTCGGTGAGCATGCGGTTGAAGCTGGCGGACAGCTCCTTGACTTCCAGCGGACCGAGTTCGGGCAAGGGGGCAGGGCGTTCGCCTCGGCCCAGTTTGCCTGCTGCTACCCGCAGTTCGCGCAGCGGGCGGTTGATGCGCCAGGCGAACAGAGCGGACATGGTCAGCGCCATGAGGCTGAAGATGCCGGCGGCGACAGCGAACTGCCAGACCGGGTCGTGCCGCACACGGCCTAAAGGCAATACCAGCCACATGGGGCGGCCCAGCATGTCCACCTGTACCCACAACTGGCGGCGTGGCGGGTCGGATTCGCGGATTTCGCCCACGCCGGCCACCTTGTTGCGGATGATGGCAGCGAGCGTACGCGTCATCAGGGTATGCGGCTGCATATCGGGCGCCGGCGCGCGGACGCTGTCGAACGGGGCCAGGTGCGCCACGTAGGGGCGCTCGTTGCGCGCCAGCCATTCCACCTGTTCTGCCGGTGCCAGCGCATCCATCTGCTCTTCCGCGTTGGCCAGCAGCTCGACGGATTGGTCAGCCAGGCCATTGGCTACGAGATGGATGCGGTTGTAGTTGAACAGCGCCACCACGAACACCATGCTCAGGATCATGGTGAAGGCGGTGAGACCGGACAGGCGCCAGAAGATGGAGCGGGGGATGAGGCGGAGCTTGTATTGTTTCATCATGGGCGACGCATGGGGCGATGGCTGCGCGCCGATTCCGGCGTAGCTATCCAATCTCAATGCACGCCGCCATCCGGCACGAAGACGTAGCCGAAGCCCCATACCGTCTGCAGGTAGCGCGGTTCGGCCGAATTATCTTCGATCAGCTTGCGCAGGCGCGATACCTGCACGTCGATGCTGCGGTCGAAGGCTTCGTGCTCGCGGCCGCGCGCCAGTTCCATCAGGCGCTCGCGGCTCAGCGGCACGCGCGGGTGGGCGGCGAATACGCGCAAGAGGGCGAATTCGGCATTGGTCAGCGGCACCGGTTCGCTGCCGCGCAGCAGCTTGCGGTTGGCGATTTCCAGGCGGAACGCGCCGAAATCGAATACTTCGCCTTCGGTGAGCGGTGCGGCCAGTGCCGATGGCTCCTTCTGGCGGCGCAGCACGGCATTGATACGGGCCAGCAGCTCTCGCGGGTTGAAGGGCTTGGGCAGGTAGTCGTCGGCGCCCATCTCCAGGCCGATGATGCGGTCGATGTCGTCGCCGCGGGCCGTCAGCATGATGATGGGGATGGTATCGCCCTGTGCGCGCAGGCGTCGGCAGATGGCGAGGCCGTCTTCGCCCGGCATCATCAGGTCGAGCAGCACCAGGTGCGGGCGGTTGCGCTGCAGGCGCGCGTCCAGCCGACTGGCGTCTTCGAAGGCGTCGACAACAAACCCTTGCTCGGTCAGGTAGCGCTGGACCAGTTCACGCAGGCGCGGGTCGTCGTCAATCAGCAGAATCTTCTTGGGGGATGGTGTATTCATGGCGGCAAGTTTAATGAAACCGTTGGCAGGCAACCGTTGCAAATGTAAATAATATTTTCGACAACGCAAACGCGCTAATGCCGTTTACAATTGCATCCGCCGTTGCACTTTACGACAGCGTATGCTTCGACATGTGAGTATTGCCAATCGACTTTCAGCCATGCGAAAACTGTTTTTGACCCTTATCTGCCTGTTCTGCACCCAGCCCATCGTGCTGGCGGCGCATGCGCACGCGGACGAGAATCGATTCCAGCATCGTGAGCGCAGGATACAGGAGGCCGAGGCCCGCGGCGACATTACGCCGCAGGAGGCTGCCGCGCTGCGTGATAAACATCGCAAGGAACAAGGCAAGGCTGAAGGCGCCGAGGCGGAGAAGAGTACGGCCGACAGCGCCAAGCCTGGCCGCGCGCCGGCAGACCCTTGAGCGCGGAACCGGATCCAATATCCAGACGCCACCTTCGGGTGGCGTTTGCATTTCCGACATCCCCTGCGATGCGCTTGCCAGTGGGGGCCGTCGCTGCACTACAATGAAGTGAATCTGCACAGTGCGGCTGGGCTCATGGCGCAATCCGAAAACAAGAAAACCATACTGCTGGTCGACGACTCGGCGAGTCTTCGGCAGGTGGTGCATGTTGCCCTCGCCCAGGCGGGCTAC
>JAFAKZ010000312.1 GCA_019234745.1 Burkholderiales bacterium | reverse complement strand
TGAAGGCGCATGCGGAAAAAGTGACGGTCGCCGTCTCCACCGTGGTGGTGTTCGGCACCGTGGCGATCTTCCTCTACCCGCTCCTGTACACGCTCAATCTGCATTGGGGCTTTGTGCCGCCGGGGGTGAACGCCTTCGGGATCTATGCCGGCTCGACCATCCATGAGGTCGCGCAAGTGGTTGCCGCCGCCCGCTCGGTGAGCGCCCAAACGGCCGACACCGCCGTCATCGCCAAGATGGTGCGGGTGATGATGCTGGCGCCGTTCCTGATCGCCCTTTCCACCTGGCTCGCGCGGGAGGCCAAGCACAAAGCCGGCGTTGCGGACCGCACGGCACAGCGCCGCCTGGACGTGCCCTGGTTCGCCTTCCTCTTCGTCGCCGTCGTGGTCTTCAACTCGCTGTCGCTGCTGCCCAAGTCGGTCGTCAGCGTCGCCACCGACCTCGACACCTTGCTGCTGGCCATGGCGATGGGCGCATTGGGCCTCACCACACATGTGTCGTCGATCCGCAAGGCGGGCGTGAAGCCGCTGCTGCTCGCTGCCCTGCTGTTCGGCTGGCTGATTGCCGGCGGCGCCGCCATCAATAGCCTGGTGAGCACCCTGCTCCGCTAAGCGTTAGAAACAAGTCTTTGAACCCGTAAGCGAGCGCGCCCCCTCAAACGAGCTGGAAGTTACCCGCCACCTTGCTCAGGTCCTTCGCCAGCGTATCGAGTCGCAGGACGGACTCCATGGCACTCTTGATGGAGGCTTCCGACTCTTCCACCATCTGTGCCACCCGCTCGATATTGCTGGCGATCGCCGTGCTGGCCTTGCTCTGCTCCTGCATGGCGTTGGCCACGTCGCGGATCTGGCCGGACACGGCACCCACACTGCCCTTGATCTCCTGCAGCGCGGTTTCGGACCGTTCCGTGCGCCCGACGCCGTCGTTCACCTCCTGGCCCACCCGCTCGATCTTCTCGACCACCGAACCGGTGTTGCGCTGCACGTCGCTGGTGGTGGCCACGATTTCGGTGGTCGCCGTCGCAGTGCGTTCCGCCAGCTTGCGCACTTCGTCCGCCACCACGGCGAAGCCGCGGCCCTGTTCGCCGGCGCGGGCGGCTTCGATCGCGGCGTTGAGGGCCAGCAGGTTGGTCTGGTCGGCGATGTCCTTGATGGAGCCGGCCACGCTGTCGATCCGTTGCGAGCTGGCGACGAGGCCGCGGACCAGGTCGGCCGCCTCCAGCACCTGGGCCGACACTTGGCGGCTGTCGTCCGCCACCCGTGCGACGAGCTGCGCGCCCTCTTCCGCCAGCGAGGCGGAGCGCTGGGTGTCGCGTTCGGTGTCGTGGGTGGAATTCTTGACGTGATCGATGCTGACCGCCATCTGCTCCACCGCCGAGGCGGTGGCGGCAGTGGCTTCCGCCGATTCGTGCGAGGCCTTGAGGATGTGTCCCATCTGGTCGGTCAGCTCACGCGAGGCCTGCACCAGGATACCGGCCGCCTCGTTGACCTGGGCGATGATCCGGCGCAGGCCGTCCTGCATGCGCTGCATGGCGGCGATCAGGCTGTCCTGTGCGCCGTCGCTGCGGATCTGCCGCGACAGATTGCCGCCCGCGATGGCGTTGGCGATCTCGGCCGCGTACTGCGGCTCGGCGCCCAGCTCGCGCAGGATGCCGCGCGACATGGCGATCGCCACCGTGCCGACCAGCGCCAGCATGGCGATGCCGATGACGATCAGCCAGCTGGCCGTGCGCCAGAATTCGGCCTCGATATCATCCACGAAGAAACCGATGCCGACGATCCAGCCCCAGGGCTGGAAGCGCTGTGCGCCCAGCATTTTCAGGATCGGCTTGTGGGTCGGGTCACCGGGGCGCGGCGCATAGATCAGCATCGAGGTGGTGTCGTGCTTGCTGAGTTCATCCGCGTACACCTCCGACGTATGGCGGCCGTCCGTGGTCAGCACGCCTTTGTCGACCTTGCCGATGCGTGTCGCGTCGGCATGTACCAGCAGCATGTTGTCCATGGTGCGGATCAGCACATAGTCGTCACCCTGCCGCATGCCGGTCAGCGCATCCTTGGCCTTGGCCTGCGCCTCGTCGCGGCTCATCGCACCGCTCGCTTCCAGTTTCTGGTAACGCGCCAGCACGCCGTTGCAGAGCGTCAGGATCTTGAAGATCTCGCCGCGCCGGTCTTCGAACATGGCGCGATGCATGGAATAGAGGCCGAAGCCGCTGACCACGGCCAAGCCAAGCAGAGAGGCCGAGATGATGATGGTGAACCGTTGCCGAAGTTTCATCGCTGTCTCCTACACTGCACCCGGGCGGACGGCCCGTGCGGTCTTTGCATTCAGTGTAGTCGGTCGGCCCCATGAAAAAAGCCGGCCCAGAGGCCGGCTCGCTTCAATCAGGGTCCACGCGGGCCATCGTTCACCCGCGGCACTCGGTCGGCGGGATCTCGATAGCAACGATCGCGATATGTTCCGTGTCGTAGAAGTTGAACGCGGCTTTGACACCGTGCTTGTGGATGCCGCCCAGCTGCGGGTTATTGCAGTATTCCTCGATCATTCTCGGGCGGACCATTTCCTTCAGCTTCGGCTTGTCCTGCTCGGCGATCGTCGACACCAGCACGGTGTAGTTGAAGCGAATCTCCATATCGCCGGCTTCGACGCCATCAAAACGCAAATTGCCTTTGACGACCGGCGTCTGCTTGTTGATGTTGGCGACCACTTCCTTGAGCTTGGCATTGGTGTCGTCGCTGCTACTCGTCGTGCTTCCAAAACCGTTGCTCCCCATATGCCCGGCGGCCAGCACGCCGCCGATCAGCGAGGCGGCGATGAAGATTTTGGCAGAAGTACTCATAAGGGTTCGTCGATCGTCCTGTCGGAAAAAGATGTGCAGCCCGTGGTATGAAAAAAGCCGGCGCGCAGGCCGGCTTGGCGACGGATCGGTCGCGAAGGCTTATTCCTTGGCCTTCAGCGCTTCGACCAGGTCGATGTACTTCTTCTTGGCGACGTCGCCCTCGGTGCCGGCGAGCTCGGACCAGGCGTTGTACTTGGCGGCGCCGACGAAGTCGAACATGGAGGGCTTGTCACCCTTCACGTCGCCTTCGGTGGCTTGCTTGTAGAGGGCGTACAGCTTGAGCTTGACCGAGTTGTCAGGCGCTTCGGAGAGCTGGGTGACGTCTTCGGCCGCTTGCTTGAATTGGGTTTCCAGATCGGACATGGTTATTCCTCGCACTTCAGTATTAATCTTGCTCGGGTCTGATCGACTTGGCGTGTAGTTCACGCGGCTCCCGGTTCCTGATGGGCAATCCGCCCATCGACCAAGGTGTAGCGGACTCTACCACGCAATTCCATCCCCGCAAACGGCGTGTGCTTGCCCTGGCTGCGCAACGCGTCGGGCGTGACGCGCCAGGCGGCCTTCGGGTCGAACACGCAGAGGTCCGCCGCCGCGCCCACAGCCAGCTTGCCGGCCGCGATGCCGATGAGGCCGGCCGGGTCGCAGGTGATCTTGGCCAGCGCGCGGGTGAGCGGCACATGGCGATGGTCGGCCCAGTTCAGCGTGAGCGGCAGCAACAGCTCCAGCGACGAGGCGCCGGGGCGGGCCTCGCCGAAAGGCAGCAGCTTTTCGTCGTTGCCCACCGGCGTGTGGTCGGAGCAGATGGCGTCGATGGTGCCGTCGAGCAGCGCGTGCTGGATGGCGTCGCGGTCGCTCACGCCGCGCAGCGGTGGGCTGAGACGCATATTGCTGTCGAAATAGCCGATGTCGATGTCGGCCAGGTGCACGTGGTTGATGCTCACGTCGCAGGTCAGCTTGAGGCCGTAGCTGCGGGCCGCCTGCACCATTTCCAGCCCTTCGCGGCTGGAGACGCGTTCGAGGTGCACGCGCGCGCCGGTGTCCTTCATCAGGATGACGATGGTGGAGATCGCCACCGTCTCGGCCACCGTGGGCACCGGCGGCAGGCCGAGCCGGGTGGCGACCTGGCCGTCATGCGCCACGCCGTCGGCGCCGAGGCGCACATCCTGCGGCCTGAGGCGGATCTGGATATCGTAGGTGGCGGCGTACTGCATGGCGCGGTAGAGCACGCGGGTGTCGATCAGCGGGGCGTCGGCCTGCGAGAAGGCCACGCAGCCCGCATCGCGCAGCGCGGCGAACTCGGTCAGCTCGCGGCCTTCGAGATGGCGTGTCAGTGCGCCGAGCGGCATCACCCGTGCGAGGCCCAGCATGTCGGCACGGTGGCGCAACATCTCGACGAGGCTCGGTTCATCGAGCGTCGGGTCGGTGTCGGGCGGCGTGCACAGCGTGGTGACGCCGCCGGCGACGGCCGCCGCCAGCTCGCTCTGCAGCAGCTGACGGTGTTCGCCGCCCGGCTCGCCGAGGCGGGCCGAGAGGTCGACGAGGCCCGGCGCGACGATCAGGTCGGTGGCGTCGATCGTTTCATGCGCCGTAAAACCAGCCGGCGCGGCGCCGATGCCGACGATCTTGCCGTGCGAGACGTAGACGTCGGCGACGCCGTCATGGCCGCTGGCCGGGTCGATCACGCGGCCGTTTCGAATCACGATGGAAGGGTGTTGCGTCTTCATGCGCGGGCTCCCGACAAGATGCTGGTCACGGCCATGCGCACGGCGATGCCGAAGGTGACTTGGTTGAGGATCACGGCCTGCTTACCGTCGGCCACCGGGGTGTCGATCTCGACGCCGCGGTTCATCGGGCCGGGGTGCATCACGATGGCGTCGGGCTTGGCGAGCGCCAGCCGCGCTTCGTTGAGGCCGTAGTACTTGTTGAATTCGTTGGCGCTGGGCAGCAGCGCGCCGTTCATGCGCTCGTTCTGCAGCCGCAGGGCCACCACCACGTCGACGCCGCGCAGGCCTTCGTCGAGGTCGTGGAACACGCGCACGCCCATCTGCTCCACGTCGCGCGGCAGCAGCGTCTTGGGAGCGATCACACGCACTTCCGGGCAGCCCAAGGTGGTGAGCGCATGAATCTGCGAACGTGCCACGCGCGAGTGCAGGATATCGCCGACGATGGCCACCGTCAGGTTCTGGAAGTCGCCCTTATAGTGGCGGATGGTGTACATGTCCAACAGCGCCTGCGTGGGGTGCGCGTGGCGGCCGTCGCCGGCGTTCACCACGGCCACGCCGGGGCGCACATGGCGGGCGATCAGGAAGGGCGCGCCGGATTCCGAGTGGCGCACCACGAACATATCGGCGCCCATCGCTTCCAGGTTGTGGATGGTGTCGAGCAGCGTCTCGCCCTTGGCCGTGGAACTGGCGCTGATATTGAGGCTGAACACGTCGGCCGACAGGCGCTTCTGCGCGATCTCGAAGGTCGTGCGCGTGCGCGTCGAGTTCTCGAAGAACAAATTGAACACCGACTTGCCGGCCAGGTCATTGTGCTTCTTCACACCTTGCTCGCCGGCCGTCACATATTCTGCGGCGCGGTCGAGAATCTGGCGCAGGACGCGCGCCGGCAGCCCTTCGATGGTGAGCAGGTGGGCCAGCTCGCCATGGCTGTTGAGTTGGGGGTTGTACATTTGAACTAAGACCTTTCCGTCACAGTCTGCAGTGGCTTTTGGAACACATAGGAAGCTCGCTGCGTCGTGTATCCCATGCTTTCGTAAAACTTGTGTGCTTCGGTGCGGTGTACGCCGGAGCCAAGCCGAATGCGATCGGCCTGTGTGGCTTCCACTGCCCAGGCTTCGGCTGCAGCGATCAGCTTCTTGCCGACACCGCGGCGCTGGCAACCCTCGTCGACCACCAGGGCACAGACTTCCGCATAGCCACCCGTAATCAGGTTCACGTACCAGGCCACGTGCACCCAGCCGACGACCAGGCCCGCCAACTCCGCCACGAAGACATTGAATGGCGCACCCTGGACGAGCCGCTCAACGCGTGCAAACACCGTCTCGGCGTCGACCTGCGGGTAGCCCAGCGGCACCATCAGCTCACCCACGCGCTCGGCGTCTTCAATCCTGAAAGGCCGTACCGTCACGCTCATTGCTGCCCCGCCCCATCGAACCAGGCCTGCAGGATGCGCATGGCGGCAACCTGGTCCAGCGCCTGCTTGCGCTTTTTCCCAAAGGTCTGCGCCTCGCTCAGCAGGCCTTCCGCCTCGGCCGAGGTCAGGCGCTCGTCCACATAATCCACCGCCAGGCTGAAGCGACCGTGCAGGCGCTGGCCGAACTTGCGCGCCAGGCGCGTCATCTCGTGTTCCGTGCCATCCAGGTGGCAGGGCAGGCCGACCACCAGGCGCGTGGGCCGCCACTCGCTTATCAGCTTAGCAATTGCCGTGAATTTGTCGTCATTGCTCGCGCCAGTCACCGTGGCGAGCGGCGTGGCGATGCCCATTTCGCTGCTGCCGCCAGCAACGCCGATGCGAACTTCGCCGAAATCGAATGCGAGGATGTAACCGGACACGCCCTGCGCCACCGTCAAGCGTGGCCCGCCGTGTCGGACAGCATGGCCATGTCGATACCCAGGAGCTTGAGCGCCGCCTCGTAGCGCTGCTCGGGCGGCAGGGTGAAGACGACTTCGATATCCGCCGCCACCGTGAGCCAGGCGTTCTGCGCCAGCTCACCTTCCAGCTGGCCCGCTTCCCAGCCGGCGTAACCGAGCGAGACGAACATGCGGTCCGGACCGTCGCCGCGACCCACGGCCAGCAGCACGTCCTTGGAGGTGGTCAGGCCAAGGTCGTCTTCCACCGCGAGCGTGGATTGCCAGTTGCCCAGCGGCTGGTGCAGCACGAAGCCGCGGTCCGTTTGCACGGGGCCGCCGAAGTAAATCTGCTGCTCGGCCACGTCGACACGTTGTAGATCGATATCGACCTGCTGGAACAACGTCTGCATATCCATGCCAAGCGGACGGTTCACGATCACGCCCATGGCGCCCTGATCATTGTGGTCGCAGATGAAGACCAGCGACTTGGCAAAGATCGGATCGGCCATGGCGGGCATGGCGATAAGGAACTGGCGGCTCAGGTTGATGGGGTCCATGCGCATAATTATCGCACAGGCGCAGCCGCCTTGCCGTGCCTAAGCGCCTCCCTGCCACTAGTACCTAGGGAGCCGGGCTATTTCTATCCAAAATGCCAGGCCATTTCCTGCAGGCGATCATGGCGTTCGCCGCCGACGCTTTCGATCAGATGCAGGGAGGGGCTGTCGGCGGTCATCATGATGAAGCGCAGCGGCTTGTCGCTGACGCCGCGCAACGAGGCCAGCAAGGCGCCACCCAGGCCGCGGCGGCGCATCTTCGGCGCCACGGCGAACACGGGCACGTCGCCATTCTGCGGCACGACCAGGCCGACCGCGGCCGGGCGACCTTGTACCAGTAGACGTACCTGGCGCAGCTGCTGCGGCGTACGGCGCACGGAATCCAGGCTGTTCTGCCAACCGGGAGCCTCGTCCAGCCAGCTGGCGAATTCCGGTGGCAGCGCCTTCGAATCCAGCTGCTCCACCACCACGCCGGGCGGTAGGGGCAAGGGCGCCAGCGTTTCCAGCCGCGCGCACTCGAACTGGCGCGTCACTTCGAAGCCCATTGCCTCGTAGCTCTTGCGGGCGGCGTGGTTCTCGCAGAACACTTCCAGCAGGCAGTCCGTGTAGCCCGCCTCGCGCCAACGCGGCATCACCCACTCGAACATGCGCTTCGCCAAACCTTGGCCGCGGGCGGAGGGGACGGTGCCCGTCATCGTGTCGTACAGCCATTGCTTGCCCTGCCAATCGCCCTTGCAGATCAGGTGGAAGGCCACCAGCTCGTCGCCGACAAAGGCGCCCACCGACAGACTCGCGTCAAAGCCGCGCCGCTGTTGCGTGTTGGCGAGGCTGGTCAGGTCGAGCTGCATGGGGACGATGTAGTCTGCAAAGGCAGCGTTGCAAACGGGCAGTAGGACCTCGTTGCTGATATTTTCTAGGGTGGCGAAGCGGAAGTCGGTCATTCTGGAACCCTTGTAGGGCGTAATCCCGTAGGGTATTACGCCACACGAAAAATTATCGGTGCGATCGGTCCATTCGGCGCAATACCCGCAGGCGTTGCGCCCTACGATTTTCGACGTTTCACGTGAAACGTCGATCCAACCAGCGCAGGAAGGCATCGTACACATCCTGCCGGTTCGTCTCATTGAGCATCTCGTGGCGGCCCTCGTTGAACACGGTCACCGTCACATCGCGCAGGCCTTGCTTCTGATAGCGCTGCGACAGCTGGCGGCAACCGCGCCCGCCCATGCTGACGGGATCGTGGCTGCCGGCAAAGAGCCAGACGGGGGTAATGCCGTGCATCACAGCCGCCCCACCCTCGCGCCACTCCATATCTACGATGGCGTCGAACAACTCGCTCCAAAGCTGGGGCGTGCAGTCGAAGCCGCAGTCCGGGTCGGCGATATACAGGTCGACCTCGCGCGCCTCGCGGCTCAGCCAGTCAAACGGCGTGCGCGGCGGGCGGAAGCGCAAGTTGAAGGTGCCGAACACCAGCTTGGCCATCAGCGCCGAGGGCGTGCGGAAGCCCTTGCGGCGACCGTCCCAACGGGCGATGCGCGCCATCCACTTGGCCAGCCAGGCTTGGCGGAAGCCTGTGGCGGACAGCACCAAGCCATCGATCAGGCCGGGGCGCTTGAGGAAGGCGGCGCGGGATACGAAGGAGCCCATGCTGTGTCCAAACAACACGGTCTTCACACCCGGATGGGTGGCGCGCGCGTGTTCGAGCAGCTGGCACAGGTCGTCTACCACCAGCTTCCAGCCGTCCCGGTCGGCAAAGTGCCCGCGCCCGCCGTCGCCCGCGCTCTTGCCGTGGCCGCGGTGATCAAGCGCCCACACCTCGCAATCGTGCGCGTTCAGAAAGCGCGCGAAATTGTCGTAGCGTGCCGCGTGCTCGGCCATGCCGTGGGCGATGACAACCTGGCGCCGCGGATTGTCGGTGGGCCAGCGGTATCGCGCCAACGCAACGCCATCGGCTGTCGTGATAGTCTCAATCTGCATATTGCCCGCTTGATGTTTTAAGATGAACTAGGGACACGCTGAATTATTCCTGGGGATAAATCAGCGTGTCCCTTAGGGATAAATGGAAAGTCAAGAACCCCCATTGCGGCGAACGGGGAAAGGATAACGCATGATCTGGTGGATCGTCGTAGGCATGGCGGGTTTGTTGCTGGTGGGCATCGGCCTGACCTGGCGCCGCTGGGCCGTCGCTACCATCAATTTCCTGCGCCGCCGGGCCGGTTATGCGCGCCATACCATCGGCCTGGACGGCTTCGAGCTGGTCTACTATGAGTCGGGCCGGCGCGACGCACCGACCATGCTATTGCTACACGGTTTCGGCGCCAATGCCGATACATGGGTGGCCTTGGCGCCGCTCCTGCGCCAGGATTTCCGCCTGATCATGCCCGACCTGCCCGGCTTCGGCGACACGGGCCATCTACCTGGTAAGTCCTACTCGCTCGACGCCCAGGTAGCGCGGCTCAAGGACTTTGCCGACATGCTGCACCTCGACCATGTCCACGTCGTGGGCAACTCCATGGGCGGCTATATCGCGGCCGCCTTTGCCGCCGCCAATACCGAGCGCGTCGCCTCGCTGGCGCTGTTCGACGCAGCCGGCGTGGATATGCCCGTGAAGAGCCCATTTTACGAGGCCGCGCTGGCCGGCAACAATATGCTCTTGGTGCGCGAGCCGGCGGATTTCGAGCGCATCCTGCAGCTGATCTACCACAAGGTGCCCTTTATCCCTGGCTATCTGCGCGACTACCTGATCCAGCGCATGAGCGAGGCGGCAGACGCGCACCACGAGATCTTCGAGGAAATGTTCGGCCAGCGCGTGTGGCTCGACATGCACATGGAACAGCTGAATATGCCGACGCTGGTGCTATGGGGCGACGACGACCGCGTGCTGGATATCTCGTCGATCAAGCTGTTCCAGGCCGGCATCCCACACGCCGAGGTCGCCATCGTACCGGCCTGCGGGCATGTGCCACAGCTGGAGAAGCCACAGGCGACGGCACGTGTGTATCGGGAATTCCTGGAAAGAGCGAAAGTGCCCATACCGGCGCCTGTGCAGGCCGAGCAGCCTGCGAAGCGAGAAGTGACGCCTGTTGAGCCTTAGGTACGGGATGAGGTGGTTACGCCCAATGGTAGGGCGTGCTCCAAGCCCTACGCCAGCTCGCCGCGCCGGAACTCCCGCACCACGTGCGATTGCCGGCGGCTGACCGGCAGCTTCTCATCCGAGCCATCGAGCAAGGCCAGCCAGTGACCCTCCCCTTCGTCGTGGCCGCGCTCGAAGCCGAGCAGCTTCTCGCGCGCCACCAGGCAGTTGCGGTGGATGCGCAGGAAGCGGTTGCCGAACTCCACCTCCAGCTGCGTGAGCGACTCTTCCAGTAGGAATTCCGCCTCACGCGTGCGCAGCGTCACGTACTTGAGTTCCGCCTTCAGGTAGATCACGGCGTCGACCGACACCAGCCGCACGCGGCCCCGTTCTGCCACGCTGAAGTAGCGGCGCGGCGCGGGAGAAAGATCGCCCAGCACTTCCTGCGAGGGGTGAGCGATATCCCGCGCGCGCAGCAACGCCGCCTCCAGGCGCTCGCGCCGGATGGGCTTGAGCAGGTAATCGAGTGCGTGCACCTCGAAAGCCTGCACGGCGAACTCGTCGAAGGCGGTGCAAAACACCACGGCCGGTCGATGGTGTAGGCGCCCGAGGTGGCGGGCCAGTTCCAACCCCGTCATGCCAGGCATATTGATATCCGTCAGCACTAGGTCGGCCGGGTGCTGCACGAGCTTCTCGATGGCTTCCGTGCCCGTCAGCGCCGTCCCTACCAAGTCGTGCGGCACAGCACTCCGGCAATCCGCAAGCAAATCCTGCAGGCGGTTCAGGGCCGGCGGTTCATCGTCTACCAAGAAAATTCTGAGGCTGGATGTCATAGCAGTCGCGCAGGGTTCCAGGGAGCCACCGAGGGCAACGTCCGTCCGCTCGCTCGTCCTTGAGTTATACACTTCCGACAAGCGGTTTGCGTTCTCTTACGTTCTCTTAATGTAGTGCAGCGAATTACACAATGCCTGTGAGAATCGTTACGGGAATAACGCATTAACGGCCCGCACTCTTGGGCTTGGTCGCTGCGCTCCGCTTCTGCTCCACATAGGGAATGATCAGGTGCACCTGGTAATAGTCGCTGCCCACCGTCGTCTTCAGGTTCGCTTCTGCGTCGAAATGTAGCGCCAAACGCTCGCGGATATTGGCCATCGCCATCTTGTTGCCCGCGTGATGCTGGCCACCGTCGCGGAAGTAGGGGTTGCGGATGTCGATATGCACCTCGTTGCGCGCACCGTAAATATTGATGGCAATGATGCCCGGCTCGACCGATGGTTCGATGCCGTGGTAGACGGCGTTCTCCATCAGCGGCTGCAGGGTAAGCGGCGGAATCATGGCGTCGCTGGGCATACGCTCCGTGTGCCACTCCACCTTCATGCGCTCGCCCAGGCGCAAGGCCTCGATGCCCAGGTACTGGCTGGCCAGCTCCACCTCGCGGCTGAGCAGGGCCAATTCACGGTTCTCCGCCATGAACACGCGAAACAGGTCGGCCAGGTCTTCCAGCGCCCGCTCGGCCTTCGCGGGCTCCTTGCGGATCAGGCTCAGTACGGCATTGAGGCTGTTGAACAGGAAGTGCGGACGGATACGAGCCTGCAGGGCCTGCAGACGCGCTTCGGCGAGCAGCGGCGACAATGCACGACTACGCAAGCGGAAGTATGCAAGCAGCGCCCAGGTGGCCGCACCGGCCCAGCACAGCAGGCGTAGATAATCGGCCCG
>JAFAKZ010000186.1 GCA_019234745.1 Burkholderiales bacterium | reverse complement strand
GTACAATGCTCGGCTTTCCCACCCTTGCCTCACCGTTACCGCATGACGGGAGGCTGTTTGAATCCGCAAGGAGATCACATGCGACACTACGAAATCGTGTTCATCGTGCATCCCGATCAGAGCGAGCAAGTGCCCGCCATGATCGAGCGATACAAGACGATGATCGCCAACGACGCAGGCAAGATCCACCGCCTGGAAGACTGGGGCCGTCGCCAGCTCGCTTACCCGATCCAGAAGATTCACAAGGCACACTATGTGCTGATGAACGTCGAAATCGGTCAAGGCACGCTGGACGAACTCGAACACGCGTTCAAGTTCAACGACGCCGTCCTTCGCCACCTCATCATCAAGATGGATCGCGCTGTGGTTGACGCATCCCCGATGATGAAGGAAGAGAAGTCCAAGTCGCTGACCCCGGCCGTTGAAGCTCCGGCAGCCGCTTAATTAAGTTGGCGCAAAGGGCCCCAAGGGCATGCGCAATCAGGTCGTTGCAAGTGGCAGGCTGATTGAGAATCAGCCACTCCGTTACACCCCGGCTGGCATCGCCGTGATCGAATTCAAGCTTGAGCATGAATCGACGCAAAGCGAAGCCGGTTCTGAAAGGAAGGTGCAGTGCGAAATCGCCTGCATCTGCCTGGGTAAGGAAGCCGCAAAGCTCGCCGCGCTGAAGGATGGTACCGGAATCACCGTAAAGGGATTCCTCGCCGCCCGAAGCCAACGGTGGAAGCACAACCTGATACTGCACATCACCGACTGGAAGCTAGCCCCGGACGCCGAAACCCCAGTTATCTGAATACGAGAGGCCACCATGTCCCGTCATCTGTTCAAGCGTCGGAAGTTCTGCCGCTTTACCGCCGAAGGCATCAAAGAAGTTGACTACAAAGACGTCAACCTGCTGAAGGATTTCATCAATGAGAACGGCCGCATCATCCCGGCCCGTATCACTGGTACCAAGACCCGCTACCAGCGTCAGCTGTCCACGGCTATCAAGCGCGCCCGTTTCCTGGCCCTGATGCCTTACACCGACCTGCACTAAGCGAGACGGAGTAAATAACATGCAAATCATTCTGCTCGAAAAAGTGGCAAACCTCGGCGGCCTGGGTGACATCGTCAAGGTCAAGGAAGGCTACGCCCGTAACTTCCTGATCCCGCAAGGCAAGGCCAAGCGTGCTACGGACGCCAACCTGAAGGACTTCGAAGCCCGCCGCGCCGAACTGGAAAAGCAACAGGCCGAAATCCTGGCTGCTGCCAACGCCCGTGCCGAGAAGCTGGAAGGCTTCGCCGTCACCATCGCCCAGAAGGCCGGTGTGGATGGTCGTCTGTTCGGTTCCGTCACCAACCACGACATCGCTGAAGCGCTGACCAAGGCTTCTGGCGTGACCGTGTCCAAGATGGAAGTTCGTCTGCCGGAAGGCCCGTACAAGACGATCGGCGAGTACGACACCGTGATCGCCCTGCATCACGATGTGACGGTCAACGTCAAGATTACCGTCGTCGGCGAATAAGCCAAGACGCTGGTCTGCGTGCAAAAAAGGGTCCCGACTATCGGGGCCCTTTTTTATTGCGAAAAGTAACGGCGCGAATAGTGCTGTTACGGTGCGATTTGCACCTCTATAATCTTTAGGATTCCTTTGTCCAGGCCGCTTGGCGCATGCTGGCGACCGTTCGCGATAAATCATGCCCCTTGGGCAAACGCGTGCATGACTGATAAATTGACGAATCCTACTGATATCGCCCGCGAAACGCTCAAGCAGCTGGCTGTGCGCCGCATTGCGCCCACGCCCGAACGCTATGAGGAGCTGTACTACGAGATTTCCGGCGCCAAGCACAAGCCCAGCGGCGCTGCGAATGCCGCAGCGAACGCCCTGGTCGTGGAGCTGGTGGCGGCGCTCAAGGCCTTGCCCAAGCAAACGCCTGAGCTGACACGGCAGATAGCGTCCATCGAACACGCGGCGCAGACCAAGGATTGGATATCCATCCCGCCCATCGTTATGCAGGCCGTGGAAGCGCAGGGCGGTCAGGCCAATCTGACGCGCGCCTGGTCCGAGCTGATCCGCGACCTGGTCGCACAATGGGATATCCGCAGCCCGCACTACAGCGCCTCGCGCAAGCAGGAATCGCTCGCGAAGGTGCTGATGAACTTCGGCAATTACCCGAACCTGCTCAATGAAAAGCTCGACGCGCTGGTGCGCAGCTGGGCGGCCGGTGCGGGTGGTGGTGGCGATATCGAGGTGGCGGAAACGCCGATTGAAACGGCCGCAGCCGAAGAGGCAAAGGACACCAAGCCGGCCAACGCCGTAGGGGCCGATGTTGCCGCCGAAATGAATGTGGAGGACTGGCAGCGGTGGCGCGAACTCCTGTCCAAATCGCTGCGTGTTGGCATCTGCGAACACCTGCATGACTACCCGGAATTGACGGAAGAGGCGACCAGCCTGGCCCAGGCGGCCGAGGCCGTGGCCAGCTCGCAGGGCTTGGAGTTCCTCAACGGCCGGCTCAAAAAGTTCTGGGTGTTGCTGGAGCGCAGTTCCGAGCGCGAAGGCCGCGTCATCAATGGCCTGATCAACCTTCTGCTGCTGCTCAGCGACAACTTGGCGGCAGTCAGCGGATCGGACGAATGGGTGCAGGGTCAGGTGGCCGTCATCCGTGACCTGCTCAGCCACCCGTTGAGCGTGAACCGGCTGTACGATATCGAGGCCGCGTTCAAGGAGATCGTCTACAAGCAGACGGCGCTGAAGTCCAGCCTGGACGACGCGCAGAGTTCGCTCAAGTCCATGGTCTCGCTATTCATCGACCGCCTGGGCGGCATGGTGGACAGCACCGATGACTACCAGCATAAGATTGACTCCTATGCCGGCCGCATTGAGCACGCGCACGAGATCGTCGACCTCAAGCGTGTCATCGACGAGCTGATGCAGGATACACGCGTGATGCAGCTCGATATGACGCGCTCGCGCGACGAATTACTGGACGCACGCGCCAAGGCCGAAGCGGCCGACCACCGTGTAATCGAGCTGGAACGCGAGCTGCGCGCCGTGAGCGAAAAGATTCGCGAGGACCAGCTGACGGGTGCGCTTAACCGACGCGGCTTCAAGGAGTCGTTCGATACCGAGCTGGCACGCATGGAACGCAGCGGCAAGCCGCTGTGCGTGTCACTGTTGGACATCGACAACTTCAAGAAGCTCAACGACAAGCAGGGCCACCAAGCTGGCGACGATGCCCTGATCCACCTTGTGGCGGTAGTGAAGGACGTGCTGCGCCCCACGGACGTCATCGCCCGCTACGGCGGTGAGGAATTCGTCGTGCTACTGCCCGAGACGACGTTGACCGAAGCTGCTTCCATCATGCGCCGCGTGCAGCGCGAGCTGACCAAGCGCTTCTTCCTGCATAACAACGAACGCATCCTGATCACCTTCTCGGCCGGCGTAACGCGCTTTGCACCAGGTGAAACGCAGGAGGCCGCCATCGAGCGCGCCGACCTGGCCATGTACGAGGCGAAGAAGGCCGGTAAGAACCAGGTGGTTGTGACGGAGATGCCGAAGACCGCTTGAGCGGCCGGGGCGTCGACACATGCCGCCTTCACCGGAGTGACGCATTTGTAGGGTGCCATCAAGCGAAGCGCAATGCACCAAACGGTTGAAAGGCCGGTGCATTGCGCTTCGCTCTTAATGGCGCCCGACTTTGCCTAGAGTATCCCACCCGCAAAGCCATTCTGTCGCCAGGCCTCGAACACGGTCACAGCCACGGCGTTCGACAAGTTCAGGCTGCGGTTGTCCGGCATCATGGGCAGCTTGATGCGCTGATCAGGCGGAAAGCTGTCGCGTAGTTCGGTGGGCAGGCCGGCCGACTCTCGGCCGAAGAGGAACACGTCGCCCGCCTGGTAGCGGATGCTGTCGTAGCGCTGCGAGCCGCGCGTCGTCATGACGTAGATGCGCCGATCGCCCAGGGCCGCTGCGCAGGCCGCCCAGTCCTCGTGCACTTGCATATTGGCATATTCGTGGTAATCCAGCCCCGCGCGGCGCATCTTGGCGTCGTCCAGCGGAAAACCCAGCGGCTTGACCAGATGCAGCGTGCAGCCCGTGTTGGCGCACAGGCGGATGATATTGCCCGTGTTGGGCGGGATTTCGGGCTGGAACAGGACGACGTTGAACATGGGCCTAGGGTCCTAGCCTTCGCGCTGCAGATCTGGCAGTCCATCGTGCTCACCCACGGGGCGCTTTGGGTGGTCCGGCCACCACAGCGTACCGATCTCCGCATTGCGCTTGGGGTGAAGGGGGTAGTGCACCTGGTTGTCGTCACGGCGCGTGTCGCCTACCACCAGGAGGCGCACCGTCGTATCCGTGTTGTTGAGGAAGGTGTGGGCAAGCCCCGTGCCGGGCGGGAAGCCTACGCCGTCACCGGGCTGCAGGCGGTGCAGCACGCCATCCAGCCATACGTCCGGCGTGCCCTCGATCACGTAGGCGAACTCCTCTTCCGTGCTCTCCGCATGCGGCCAGGAGGTGCGGCGGCCTGGTGGCAGTGTGACATGGTTGATGCCCAGGCGCTTGAGGCCGAAGTGCCGGCCGAAGCGCGCCGACAGACCTAGCAGCTCCTCGCTGCCCGGATAGTGTTCGTCGTCCGCTGGTTGGAGTTCGCTGTAGTGCTTGATGCAGTCGGGCCGGCTCATGTGTTCCTCTTCTTGTATTCGTTACGCTCAGCGCAAGGCGCGCGCTGCCACCCAGCAGTCCACGCGCGCGGCGCCCGCGCGTTTCAATGTCTTGGCCAGCTCGTTCAGGCTGGCGCCGCTGGTCATCACATCGTCGACCAGCGCGATATGACGGTCTTTCACATCGCCCGCCACCTCGAATGCACCCTTGATGGCGTTATGCCGGGCATCGAGCGGCAGGCTCGCCTGCGGCGGCGTCAATTTTACGCGTTGGACCATCTGGTCGGCGAGCGGCAGATTCAGGGTCTTGGCCAGGTACTTAGCCAGCTCCAGCGATTGGTTGAAGCCGCGCTCGCGCTGCCGCTTGGGGTGCAGCGGCATGGGCAGCAGTATATCGGGGCGGTCAGCGCCGGCTATCGCGTGTGCCAAGCCTTGCGCGAGGGCAGCGCCCAAGGTTAGCTGCTCGCCATACTTGAAGGCTGGTACCAACCGGTCAATGGGCCAGCGGTACTCCCAGGCAGCCAGGCTGGCATCGAAGGCAGGCGGCGTTTTCAGGCAATCGCCGCAGATGGCGCCCGTTGGCGTGGGGATGGCGCAGATAGTACAGCGCCGTTCCGGCAACGCCGGCAGTTCAGCGGTGCAGGGCGGACACAGCGGATTGGCCTGGCTATGCGCGCCGCACAGCAGGCAGGATTGCGGCATCAGGTGATCGAGCAGCGCACGCATCCCTCAATGGTGGAACAGGTTTTTCAGCGTGCTGCCGACGCCTTGGGCGGCGGAGCCAATATTGCGCGTCAAACCCTCTACGCTCACGCCCAGTGAGTCCGCCAGGCCCGTGCCGGCCCGCTGCAGCAGGTTCTCGTTGAGCGAGAAGTGCGGGTCGTTCAGATTGCCTTCCAGCGTGAACTTGGCCGATATGGCGCCCCGGCGGTTCTTCAGCATACCCAAGGCGACATTCTGCGAGGCGCCGAGGAAGCTGCCGTGCGCATCGAGTGCCAGGTCGTGCAGCGTGATCTGCCCTGGTGCGCGCAGGTGATCGTGCTTGATGGTGGAGTCGATCTCCAGGTCCAGCGAACCCTGCTTGACGCCACTGTCGGACGCCTTGAGCAGGTAAGGGGCCAGCGGAACCAGGTCGACGCCGTGCAGCTTCAGTTTGACGTCGGAGTCGTAGCTGGCCAGTGTGGCGGCACCCTGCAGGTCGATTCGGCCTGTGTGGCGCCCGCTGACTTCACCTGTCAGCTTGAAGTGGGTATCGCTACTCAATGCGGGTAGCAGCAGCGAGGCGATATCGATGTCGAGGTGGTTAAGGTCGACGGCGACACGGCGCGGTACGCTGTCGTCCACGAAGGCAAGTTCGCTGTCCGCAAAGGCGATGTCGTCGATTCGCACCGTGCGCGCAGCGTGTGCGGTTGCCGGTTCCTTCGCTTCATCGGCCGGCTTTTTCCCTTCGAGCAGGCTGGGCAGCAAGCGCACCTTGCCGCCATGCGTGCGCCAGACGGACAGGTAGGCGCCGTCCACCTGGATCGCGGCGATATGGATATCGCCATGCAGGAGACTGCGCAAATCCGGGCGGATGCTGACGTGGCTGGCGCGTAGGGTGTCGTCCGCGGGCCAGCCTTGCGGCGCACGGATGCGCAGGCCGGACAGCTCGACGGCATTCCAGCCAACCTTGATCTGGTCGACGGAGCCTGTGCTACCCAAGGCCGCTTCGACCTCGGACTTCAGCTTCTGCACGGCAAAATGAAAGCCCACGAGGGCCAGGATGATGAGGGAGAGCGCGAGGAGCGATAGGCGGAATAGCCAGCGGGAAGTACGAGTCACGGCGGAAAGCGGGGTTATTGATTACGGCGATTATAGATTAAGTGGGTTTACAGCTTCGCAAAGCTGCGTGCACACTGCTATATGACGTGAGGATAGGCGTTGGCCTGAATCGAATAACCAGGACAGAACGATTTCATGGAAATCGCGGACATTGAATTCAGCCTGTGGCCCGATGTACTTACCGAGGTAAGTGAGCATCTGCCCGAGCTTGAGCGCGACCTGCATCGCCTGGTGCAGCAGCCGCAATCACCGGAATTGCTGTCCAGCGCTTTCCGCCACCTGCATACCATCAAGGGGGACTTCGGCTACTGTCGCGCCAACGTCATCATGAACTATGTGCACAAGATGGAAGGCGTGCTGCAGAGCCTGCGGGAGGGGCGCTTTCTCTGTTCGCCCTTTATCGCCGAGGCCTTGCTGCAGAGCATGGACCAAGTGCCGGAGATGATGGAGAGCGTGACGCGCACGCGCCAGTACGACGGCAAATCGCGCGATACCCTGGTGGCGCTGATCGAGCAGCTGGCGCAGGCGACGACGCAGGAGCAGGCCGACCAGATTGCCCGTCATATCTTATTGAGTGCACATGGTGCTTATTTTGAGGAGCCGGTCAGCGTGGTGCAGACGCCGGCCCCGTCGCCGGAGAGCTACGCCCGCGCGCTGGCGCTGGGCGAGCAGCTGACGGCCGCCTTAGTCGCGCGCCAGCCGGGCTGGGCCGGGCGGGCCGAGATGCAGCTCGACCTGGTCACGCGGCTCAACGGCCAATATCGCCAGCAGGTAAGGGCGGAATCGCTCAAGCTGGCAGTGTATTGGCACGACGTAGGCATGCTGCAGCTGCCCGACCGCCTCTGGCTGGCGGCACCTAAGCCCAAGACGGACGATTGGGCGTCGTATGCGCAGCACCCGGGTGCCGCGGTCAATTGGCTATTCGCTATTGCGCCAGACTGCACGGAAGCAGCCCAGATCATCCGCCAGCATCACCAGTGGGTAAATGGCTTTGGTATTCGGGCGGAAGAGTACGAGGGAGCGCCGCACCCCGGCGCCATGATGCTGGCCTGCGCCGACCTGCTGCATGAGCGGGTGGTGGGGCTACGTGGCGAGGACTACCGGCGCGGTGTGCTGCGCGCCGTGTTCGACGTCAACGGCGGCCTGGATTCACGCTTCGATGCGTCTGTGATCAACGCCTTCCAGGCAATCTCGCGCGATATCCCGATTCCGGAGTAGCTGGGCAGGTACCTGCCAAAGGCACCTACCAATGGCATCAATTCGTCGCGAAATTCTGCTCGATCTCCGCCAGGCTCGCGTGGCGGAAGTCATTGCCGATCACCATGAAGGCAACATGGGCACCGATGCTCTGGCACAGGTTGCCGATGATGTCGGTCGTGTGTGCGATTTCGATGACATCCAAGTGCACTTTCACGTTGCCGCCGCCCTCGGTCACCGCGTCAGCCAGCGTATCGCGCATGGCAGCGACGCGCTGCGACAGGTCACGCTGATGCCGTGCCAGGCTCAACAACGTTTGCGGGTCGATGCGTTCAAATCCCTGCATGGCCGTCTGCAGCATGGTCTTGAGTAGCGCAAAGGCATCGTTGAGGTCGCCGATGGCGGGCACTTCACGCTTGACGCCCTTGTGCACGCGTTCGCCGGCGCGCGTGATGAAGACGACGGCGTTGCCAATCGCTTCCAGGTCGGTCACCACGCGCATCATCGAGATGGCGGTGCGCAGATCGCCCGCGCTGGGCTTGTGCAGGGCGATGAACTGCAGGCATTCGCGGTCCAGCGCGACCTGCAGTTCGTTGATCTTATCCTCCAGCTTGTCCACGCTCACGCCACGTTCCAGGTAGCACTTTTCCAGCAGGGTCGTCGCATCGGTCAGCTGAGCCGTCACCTGTTCGGCCAGTACGAGGACGCGGCCGCGTAGGGCAGCGATTTCGGCGTCGATTTTCTTGAGGATATGGTCGGTCATGGTCAGGCTCGAAGGGACGATGGTTGCAGGTGCGAGGCAAAACTATATGACAGCGCGGCGCGCTGTCCAGTCGCATCGATTCTAGCCTACGACATGCTGCTTACAGCTACATGTCGTCCATCGACGTCGAATATGTGTGAAATAGGTAGGGCGGGCGACGGCAAGGACTAGGGAGCCTCTGATCAAGTACGCGATCCCGAGGAATAAATCAGCGTGTCCCTTGCGGTCGGTCAACGTCCGTCAACCGGGTCGTGCTCCGGGCGCAGCAGGGGCGTCACCTGGCTGAGCAGTTCCGGCGTCGACGACACATGCATCTTGTGCAGCACCTTGCTACGATATTCCTCGACCGTCTTCAGGCTTACGCCCATGACGCCTGCAATATGCTTGCTGCGGCGGCCCGCCACGATCTGGTCGAACACTTCGCGCTCGCGCGGCGTGAGGCAGGCCAGGCGCGCGCGCAAGATATCCTTGTCCTGGTAGCTGCTGCGCCGCTGTTCCGATTCGCGCAGGCAACGCTGCACGCGCTCGACCAGCTCGTGCATGTTT
>JAFAKZ010000512.1 GCA_019234745.1 Burkholderiales bacterium | reverse complement strand
ACGACACGGCGCGTGGAAATGACGCAGGATGGTCAGGTGTATTACGAACGCTGTCGGGATCTGCTGGCCGATGTGGATGAACTCAACGGCCTGTTCAGCGGCGACACGACAGAACTAACGGGGCGTCTGCGCGTGGATATGTCGACGGGGGTAGCCAAGTTCACGGTCCTGCCGCGCCTGCACGAATTCCTGGCGCGCCATCCGAAACTTGAGCTCGAACTGAGCAGCACGGATCGCCGCGTCGACCTGGTGCGTGAAGGCTTCGACTGCGTGGTGCGCGTGGGTACACTGAACGATTCCAGCCTGATCGCCCGGCCCTTGGGCCATTATGTGCAATACAACTGCGCCAGCCGGGCCTACCTGGATCGCTACGGCGTGCCGCAAACGTTGGCGGACCTGGCCAATCATCGACTGGTGCACTACGTCTCAACCTTCGGCAGCCGCTCGGCCGGTTTTGAATACGTGGACGAGGAGGGCGGGGCGCAGTCGCTGCCTATGGCGGGCGCGCTGACGGTCAACAATGCGGAGGCCTATGTGGCTGCTTGCCTTGCAGGCTTGGGCATCGTGCAGATTCCGGCGCCGGCCGCAGGAGATGAGCTACACCATTGGGGGCGGCTGGTGGAAATCCTGCCCCAGTACCGGGCTGCGCCCATGCCCGTGTCCATCATCTACCCGAACCGGCGCCAGTTGCCACGACGCGTACAGGCCTTCATGGCTTGGCTGGCGGAAGTGATCACGCCTCGCCTTACGCCGTCGGATGGGTGACAGCAATAAAAAAGGCCGCCCAAGGGCGGCCTTTCCAGTACTTTGGCTAATGCGGTTTACTGCTTAGACTGCATCAAGTCGATCACGGCCTTGATCTTGGCCTTGGTTGCAGCATCGGCCGAGTCGGCCCGTTTCTGCGCCCATTGGATGGCCGTCATGCCATCCTTGCCGGGTTCGGTGATGGCGCGCTTACCCACCTTGCTGATGATGAAGGTGGCGCTTTCCACCGCGCCGTTGGCGGCGGCGATGCGCAAGAGGCTGTCGCCGCCGGCGCACTTGATGTCGTCATAGCTGTGGCGCAGGTCGATGCCGGCGTCGTCCAGCTTGGAGCGCAGGCTGCTGCGGTCGTTGACCTTCGTGTACTCACACAGGCTGTCTGTATCTTGATCAGCCAGCGCATAAGTCGCGCTCAGTAGTGTCATTAGCCAGAATGTCGTTTTGATTTTCATGGGCATCTCCGGGGGACAATCTATTGCTGCATATTCCAGTTGTAGCTTAGAGGCCGACTTATGGAAGCGGTTCTCGATAGGACTTAGACCTGGAATTGCGATACCTGGCGCTGCAGGTGCTCGGCCAGCTTCGACAGCTCGCGGCTGGACGCGGCAGTCTGCGTCGCGCCGACGGCGGTCTGCTCGGCAATCGTGCTGATGCCGGCCACGCCTTGCTGCAGCTGCTGCGTCGTCGTGGTCTGTTCGTCGGTGGCACGAGCGATCTCGGCGCTGCGCTGGTCGACCTGGCGCATGTTCACGAGAATCTCGCCCAGCGCGCGGCCGGCGTCGCCCGCCTGCGTCACGCTGGCGGCAGTACCCGTGCGGCTCTTGCCCATCACCGAGACGGCATCCTTCACGCCTTGCTGCAGACGTTCGATCACGCCCTGGATTTCACCTGTCGACTGGCGCGTGCGGCTGGCGAGCGTACGTACTTCGTCGGCCACCACGGCAAAACCGCGGCCCTGTTCGCCGGCGCGGGCTGCTTCGATGGCGGCGTTCAGCGCCAGCAGATTGGTCTGCTCGGCAATCTCGCCGATCACGGTCAGGATGCGGCCGATGTCCTGGCTGTAGCCGTCCAGGCGCGTCACTACGCCCGAAGCCGCTTCGATATTGCCGGCCAGACCTTCGATAGTCTGGATATTCGCTTCGATCACGCCCTGGCCACGCTCGGCCGCTTCGCGCGCGATGCGGATGTCGGCCAGCGTCTGCTCTGTCTGCTTGGCGACGAGGCGCACGCTTTCGCTCATTTCTGTCACTTCGCGCACCATGATGTCCGTCTGGCGCTTCTGGTGTTCGATACCCGAGCTGGTCTGTTCCGTCACCGTTACGGCGTGCTCGCTGGCGCGGGCCAGTTTGACTGCGCCGTCGGCGATGTCCACCAGCATGGCGCGCAGGCGCTCAGTCAGGTCGTTGGTCCAGCGGGCCAGGTCACCGAATTCATCGTGTGTCGCCACCTTCACGCGTTGCGTCATATCGCCCTGCGCAATGCGTTTGAGCTGCGCAACCACAGCGGCGAGCGGATGGCGGATACTGTTGGTCACCCACAGCGCCGTCACCACGCCAATGGCCAGCGCGGCGAGCACGATCACGATGATCATTGCGTAGGACGTATGGCTCGTGCTTACGGCGTCGCTCTTGGCGTCCTCGACGCGGGCCGTGGCGATCTTGTTGATGGCGTCCAGATGCTGGCGCGCCGTGTCGATGGCCTGGTTCAGCGCGACCAGCGATTTCACCGTCTGGGTGTCCAGTTCCAGCGAGTGTACGTAGGACGGCAGCAGCGACTGGTCGCCGCTGAGGACCTTGATGTAGTCGTCCAGCTTGTCGTGGATTTCCGAGGTCTGCTTGGCGTCGCCCAGTTGTTCC
>JAFAKZ010000363.1 GCA_019234745.1 Burkholderiales bacterium | reverse complement strand
AGACGAAGCGGCCATCGCCGATACCATCGTCTACGCACTGGAGCGGGAATCCTACCGTGTGAGCTGGCATACCTTGGGCAGCGCGGGGCTGGACACCTTCAAGCGCGAAGAAGTCGATCTGGTCGTGCTCGACGTGGGCCTGCCCGATATGAGCGGCTTCGACGTCTGCCGCGAGCTGCGCCGCGCGTCCAACGTGCCCGTGCTCTTCCTCACCGCCCGCTCGGACGAGATCGACCGCGTGGTCGGCTTCGAATTGGGTGCCGACGATTACGTGCCCAAGCCCTTCAGCCCGCGCGAACTGGCAGCCCGCGTGCGCGCCATCCTGCGCCGTGGCGTGGCGCCCAGCGCGCCTTCCGGCCTGCGCCATGACGAAAAGCGCGCCACCATCTTCCTGGGCGAGCTGGCGCTTGACCTGACGCGCTACGAATATCGCCTGCTTGCTACCCTGATGGCCGAGCCCGAGCGCGTATTCAGCCGCGCCCAGTTGATGGACCGCGTGTGGGATGAGCCAGACGCCAGCTTCGACCGCACGGTGGATGCGCACATCAAGAGCCTACGGGCCAAGCTGAAGGCGGCCGACGCCGACTGCAACCCCATCCGCACGCACCGCGGCATGGGCTACAGCCTGAGCTGGCAGCGCGCCTGATGCGCATCGGCGTCCGCATCTTCCTCGGTTACTTCCTGGTCGTCGGCCTCACGGGCTGGTTCCTGCTCGACACAGCGCGCAACGCGCTCAAGCCCGTGCTGCGCCAAGCGATGGAGGACAACCTGGTCGACAGCGCCAACTTGTTGGCCGAGGCCGTGCATGACGAAGTCAAGGCCGGCGCCATCGGCAACGGCGCCTTCGCCGCCGATATGGAGCGCTTCCGCGCCCGCCACCTCAACGCCAATATCTGGGGCGTACACAAGGACAAGGCGGATTACCGCGTCTATATCACCGATGCACGTGGCCTGGTGCTGTACGACTCGGACGGCCTCGCCGTAGGGCAGGACTACAGCCGCTGGAACGACGTCTACCTGACCCTGCACGGCCAGTACGGCGCGCGCGCCAGCCCGGATGCGGAAACAGGCGGCCCAGTCCTGCACGTGGCGGCTCCCGTGGTCGATGCGGGCAAGATCGTCGGCGTCGTCACGGTGGCCAAGCCTGCGGCCTCGGTCGAACCCTTCTTCCTGCTGGCCTACCGCGGCCTGGCCCGCGCCGGCATCGTCGCCCTGGTCGCCTCGCTGGTGGCGGGCGTCGTGCTGTCTTGGTGGTTTACCCGCTCACTGCAGCGCCTGGTGCAGTATGCAGCCGCCGTAGGCCGCGGCGAGCGCGGCGTGGTGCTGCCCAAGCTGGGCGGCGGTGAAGTGGGAACGCTGGGCCGTGCCATGGAGAGCATGCGCACGGAGCTGGAAGGCAAGCGCTATGTGGAGGAGTACGTGCACGCGCTTACGCACGAGCTGAAAAGCCCGCTCGCCGCCATCCGCGGCGCGGCGGAACTGATCGAGCCGGGCATGGCGGCGGCAGACCAGGCGCGCTTCCTGGGCAATATCCAGAGCGAATCGGCGCGCCTTACCGCCATCATCGACCGCCTACTGACGCTAGCCCAGCTGGAAGGGCGCCGCAGCCTGGGCGACACGAGCCGCATCATGGTGGATGAGTTGGTGCAAGAGGCGATCGGCAGCAAGCTGGCCCAAGGCCTGCGCTTCGAGCAGCAGATTGGCGCCGACCTGACTGTCGAGGGCGACCGCTTCCTGCTGCTGCAGGCCTTGTCCAACCTACTGGACAATGCCGTCGCCTTTTCGCCCGAAGGAGGCGTGATCGAAGTCAGCGCGCGGGGCGACAAGGCGCAAATCGTGCTGACCGTGCGCGACCATGGACCCGGCGTGCCGGACTACGCGCTGGGCCGTGTGTTCGAACGCTTCTACTCCCTGCCACGCCCTTCGAGTGGTCGTAAGTCCACCGGGCTGGGCCTGCCCTTTGTGCGCGAAGTGGCTACGCTACACGGCGGCAGCATCGCGCTGGCCAATGCCGATACGGGCGGCGCCATCGCCACCCTCACCCTGCCCGCGACCGACTTCACATAACTTCATCTTCGCCGCATCAGGGCCGCATGGTGCACGCCCACACTTCCCCTGTCATTCAAGGGGAGTGAGTCATGTCGAAGTACCTAGTATTCAAATTCATCGCCATCGGCATCGTGGAGCTCGTGCTGCTCGTCGCGCTGTCGATGGTCGACAACCTCGTATCCGCGCGCAAGGCCTACCGTGACGTCGCCCTGCGCTCGATCGCAGACGGCGCAGCAGGCCCGCAGCAGCTGAACGGCCCGGTGTGGGTGCTGCCCTACCGTTGGCAGTCCGTGTCGCCGCCCGACGAAACGGGCAAGCGCGAGACGAAGTGGGTCGACGGCGAGCTGCATGTGCTGCCGGAGAAGCTGATCGTCAACGGCCAGCTGCACACCTTCGCGCGCAAGCGCGATATCTACCAGGCCCTGCTCTATAACGCGGACCTGCGCATTTCCGGCAGCTTCAAGCTGCCAGCCAACGGGGGCCTGTCGCCTGACGCGGCGGTGGAATGGGGGCTCCCCTACCTGGCCGTGGGCCTGAGCGATATGCGCGGAATCAAGCAGAGCCCCAGCGCCCTGTGGGGCGAGGACAAGCTGGTGGTGGCCTTCCAGCCCGGCACACGGCTGAAGTCCATGGAGCAGGGCATGCATGCGCTCTTGCCCTCCTACGACGGCAAGGCCGCCACGGTGGATTTCGATTTCCACCTCAATGTGGGTGGCATGGACCAATTCAGCGTCATGCCCCTGGGCCGCGACACGGAAGTCTCGCTCGGCTCCAACTGGGCCAGCCCCAGCTTCGTCGGCCGCTTTTTGCCCGACGACCGCCACGTGGGCAACGATGGCTTCAACGCACGCTGGCGTACCTCCTGGTTCGCGACCAACCTCAACGAGCAGTTCGACCGCTGCTTTTCCGGCAGCTGCGACACCTTCAACGGCAATGCCCTGAGCGTGCGTATGATCGACCCGGTGGACGTCTACGCCCAGACCGACCGCGCCGTGAAGTACGGCTTCCTGTTCATCTCGCTGACCTTCGCCACCTTCTTTCTAACCGAGGTCATGCGCCGCATCGCCATCCACCCCATCCAGTACGGCCTGGTGGGCCTGTCGCTGGCCATCTTCTTCCTGCTACTGCTTTCACTGGCCGAACAACTGCCGTTCTACGTCGCCTACCTGAGCGCAGCCGTGGCGTGTGTGGTGCAGAACCTGTTCTACGGCAGCTATGCCCTGGGTGGGCGCAAGGCTGGCCTGGCCTATGGCAGCCTGCTGGCCACGCTGTATGGCGTGCTCTACCTGCTGCTATGCGTGGAAGACTTCGCCCTGCTGTGCGGCTCCATCCTGTTGTTCGCCCTGCTTACCGTTGCGATGGTGCTGACGCGCAAGGTGGATTGGTACCAGTTGACCGGCAGCAGCGATGCGGCGGGCTGAGGAGACGATCATGACGACGAATGGGAAACTTCGTGTGGCTGGCCTGCTGTGTCTAGCGCTTGCGATCTTGCTGTACTTCTATACGGATGCACGAAATCGCTTTCTCGCCGACAGCATGCCGCTGGGAACCTACTCGATCCTGCGTGCGACCCTGCCGCACAACGCGGCCGAATGGAAAGGTCTCATGCTCAGTCTCAC
>JAFAKZ010000056.1 GCA_019234745.1 Burkholderiales bacterium | reverse complement strand
GTCACCGAGCTTCAGCACCACATAGCGCGCAGTGATCTTGGTAATAGTACCTTGGCGCGTATCGATGCTGACCAGGTCGCCGATGCGGATGGAGCCGTCGAGCAGGATGATGAAGCCCGACACATAGTTGCTTGCCACCTTCTGCAGGCCGAAGCCCAGGCCCACGCCCAGCGCACCGCCGAACACGGACAGCACGGTCAGGTCGATGCCGACCAGCGGCAGGGCGATCAACACGGCCACCACCACCAAGAGCGTACGCAGCACCTTAGTCAGCACCACGCGCAAGCTCAGATTCAAGCTGTCGATGCTCATCAGGCGCGCTTCGAGCAAGCGGCCGAACCAGAGGGCGATAAGAAGCGTCAGCGCAACGGAGAAGAGGCCGTTGATGACCATCAGCAGGGTGACGTGCTGATGGCCGACAGGAAAGCCGATCTGCTCTAGTTGGTCGGCAAACAGGGGAAGCACACCGGTGAGTTGCAGCACGAAGATAAGCCAGATAAAACCGGCAATGGTGCGCTCGTAGCGCCGTACCCATTCCGCCTCGGCAAACACGGCCTGCAGTAGATAAACGGCCGCACGTACGATGACCAGCGCGAAAAACAGGCTGGCTGCCAAGCGCAGCAGGGTCACGCTATGGCCCGCGCGCCAAAACGCCTCTGCTGCCTCCGTACTTAACCAGAGAGTCAAGGGAAACAGCACGCGAGCGACGCCTTCCGTACCGAAGCGCCAATGTTTGCGTTCGCCTTCGGCACGGATACGTGGCTTGAGCGCACGGCTGATCAGCCAGGAGGCGAAGCCGAAGCCCACCAGCACGAAAATCTGCATCCAGATGACGGGCTGGGTCAGGCCGGAACGCTGGGCCTCGTCCAGAAAATCGAACAGGGGTGTTGCATTGGCGGCTGGCAGCATGCTTAGGGTCTGTTGACGTTTGTTTACCGGATCGCGTTTGCCCGGATCTTGTGCAAGGTGGCAGTCGTGGAAGTCTGGTGCAGGAAAGGAATAGAGTGCACGGTTCCGCCCCAGTTCCGCACTTCCGTGCTGCCCACGATCTTGTCCGGCGTCCAGTCGCCGCCCTTCACCAGCACGTCGGGGCGCGCAGCGAGGATCAGCTGCAGCGGCGTATCCTCGTCGAACCAGGTGACGAGGTCGACGGAACGCAGCGCCGCCAGCACGGCCGCGCGCTGTTCCGTGCTGTTGATAGGGCGATCGTCGCCCTTGCCCAGGCGCCTCACGGAAGCGTCTGTATTCACGCCCACGATCATGGATGCGCCAAGGGCGCGGGCCTGGGCCAGGTAGGTGACGTGCCCGCGGTGCAGGATGTCGAAGCAGCCATTTGTAAACACGAGCGGTCGCGGCAAGGACGCGACACGCTCGGCCAGCTGTTCAGGGGCGCAAATGCGGGACTCGAAGTCGGGGAGCAGGTAATTTTGCATCCCCGTTATTTTACACGGCTTGGCGGGAAGTCAAGGCAGTCTGGCGCGGCAAACCTTCGCTATCGTGCATGAGGCCATCTCAGGTAGGGTGCCATTAAGCAGCGCAATGCATCGAACCGTTGCTATTACTCAACCGCTTGGTGCATTGCGCTGCGCTTAATGACACCCTACAAATGCGTCATTCCCGCGAAGATGGGAATTCAGGTTGGCGCCAGCCACCATTCAATCAACCGGCCGAAGGTACAACAGACTCCAGCGAAATCGACGAAATCTGGCGCTGCAGGCTCTTGCGGTAGAGATTGAGCTGCGTGACCGTCTCGAAGGTCGTATCGAACAGGCTGGACAGATTGCGCAGGATGCCGCCTACCACGCGCGCTTCCCAATCGCTGTCGAACTTGATCTGCGTATCGAGCCAGCGCTCCAGCCAGGTCGGGTCCGGCAGCTTGCTCTGGATCGTGTCGTTCGGGAACATGGCCTGGTTGACGTGCAGGTTGGTCGGGTGCAGCGGCTTGCTGGAGCGGCTGCTGGATGCCATCAGCACGCCGATCTTGGCGAAAGACAGGCGTGCTTCGTCGCCCAGGCGCTCGATGGCGCGCTTCATATACTTCAGGTAGGCGCCGCCGTGGCGGGCTTCGTCCTGCGACAGCGTCTTGTAGATATGCTTGATCACCGGTTCCGTGTGCCAGTCGGCCGCGCGGCGGTACCACTGGGTAAGGCGCACTTCGCCGCAGAAGTGCAGCATCAGCGTTTCCAGCGCGGGGGCTGGGTCGAATTCGAAGCGTACGGCGTGGAGTTCCGACTCGGTCGGCAGGAGGTCCGGACGGAAGCGGCGCAGGTATTCCATCAGCACCAGCGCGTGCTTCTGCTCTTCATAGAACCACACGGACATGAAGGCGGAGAAATCGCTGTCGTCCCGGTTGTCGCGCAGGAACATCTCAGTGGCGGGCAGCGCCGACCATTCCGTGATGGCATTGAGCTTGATCGTGCGGGCCTGTTCGTCGCTCAGCATGCTGCCCTCGAAGCTGTCCCAGGGAATATCGTCCTGCATACTCCAGCGGGCCTTCTCCAACGATGCGAAAAGTTCGGGATACAGCATGTGTCACCACTCCTGAGGAAGATTCCGGGTTAGCCCACCAAGGTAACCAAAAATGATTTGGCGGAGCTTCGCCCACAGCATAACGAGCGTCTAGCGACAGGAAGATGACAGTCAGATGCCAAATCCATGACGGTTTGGGGTCTGATCAATGAATGGTCGTTCTGTTCCCGCCGCGAACGGCTGCTGGCGCTGAAGATGACGGGTTCCGCGCAGAATTTCAAGCAACGCAACTGAAATAAACGCCGCAGATTCAGTTAGTTGTAAAATCAAGCGCTTGCTTTACTTCACTTTCCACTTGCCGGACCAGATCGCTATCCAAGCAGTCGACGGTAAAGATATCGTCCATGCCGCGCAGCCAGGTCATCTGCCGCTTGGCCAGCTGGCGCGTGGCATAGATGCCGGTGTTGCGCAGCTCCTCGAGGTCAATGTCGCCATCGAGATAGCGCCAGGCCTGGCGGTAGCCCACGCAGCGCATGGATGGCATATCGGGCTGCAGCGCATAGCGTTCGCGCAGGCCGAGCACTTCATCGATCAGGCCGCCCGCCAGCATCTGGTCGAAGCGCAGGGCGATGCGCTCGTGCAGCGCGGCCCGCTCGGACGGCAGCAGGGCCAGCTTGAGCAGGCGCCTGGGCAGCGTCTCGGTCTTTTGTTCGGCCAGCCACTGCGACATGGGCTTGCCCGAGCTCAGCACGATTTCCAGGGCGCGTTCGATGCGCTGGCTGTCGTTGGGCTCGAGGCGCGCGGCCGTGACAGAGTCGAGTACCGCCAATTTCGCATGCATGGCCGGCCAGCCGCGCTCGGCCGCTTCCGCATCGAGCTGGGCGCGCAGCGCAGGATCGGCCTCCGGCAGATCATGCAGGCCATGCTGCAAAGCATTGAAGTAGAGCATGGTGCCGCCGACCAGCACAGGCGTATTGCCACGCGCCGTGATCTCGCCCATCAAGCGTAAGGCATCGGCGCGAAACTGGGCGGCGGAATAGGCTTCGGTCGGGGCTATCACGTCGATCAGGTGGTGCGGCGCGACGGCCAAGGTGGCGGCATCGGGCTTGGCTGTGCCAATGTCCATATCGCGGTAGACCAGTGCCGAATCGACGGAGATCAGTTCGACGGGCAGCTTCTGCACCAGCTCGACGGCGGCAGCCGTCTTGCCGCTGGCCGTTGGGCCCATCAGGAAGATAGCGAGTGGCTGGCTCATACCACGCGCCTTGCCAGCGCCGTCGCGCCAAAGCCTACCGCGACGCCGGCGACGATGGCGGGAAGCACAGCCCAAGCATGCAGCACGGGGATGCCCAGCCCCAGGATCAGGAAGCAGACGGTAAAGCCCATCAGGCCCGTGAGAAAACCGCGCAGCGCCAGCAACATGCCGTCGTGCCCCGAACTGACATAGGTAAAAGCAGGGATAACGGTAGCCGCGACGGGAGCGCCCGTAAATAGCCCTGTGAGCGTTGGGCCAAACCAGCTGGCGGCAGCCGTGAGCGACAGCACCAAGGCGGCAGCGGCCAGCATGCGCGTAATTAATTCACTGTGCGGCAGATGCGTTGGTGGCGGCACAGCCGTAGGCTTAGGCAGCCAGCGCACGGCGGACAGCCACAGTCCCGGTAATACCGCCACGCCGACGATGACGGAGTGCGCCAGGCCGCTGGCGTTCAGCAGGAGGCCGCCACCCAGATAGCCTATCCAGCCGCAAGCGATGCCGACCTTCCAGCCCCAGCGTTTGCTGAGCTGGCCCACGGCCAGCATATAGACAATATTGCTCCAGACGCCGGCCGGTGCCGAGCGCGCCAGCGTCGTCACATAGTCGCTGCCCTGCGTGATCCACAGCGCCGCGACGATGGGCCCGCCCACGAGCGGCAGGCCGCCCAGCACACCCGCGATATTCGGCCCCCAGCGCTTGCCGGCCAGGCTGGCCAAGCCAATGGCCAACGGTGAGGCGAATAGGCGGATCAGCAGCACGGCGCTCATCATTGGCCCCGCATAAACAACTTGTCCAGGTCGCCCATGCTCAGGCGGAACCAGGTGGGGCGGCCGTGGTTGCATTGGCCGGAACGTTCCGTCGCCTCCATATCGCGCAAGAGCGCATTCATCTCGGGCAGGGTGAGCGCCCGGTTGGCGCGCACGGCACCGTGGCAGGCCATGGTGGCGAGCAATTCGTCGCGCCGCTCCGTCAGCGCACGGCTGGCGCCTACCTCACGGATATCGGCCAACACAGAGCGGGCCAGCTCGACGGGGTCTGCATCGCGCAAGAGCATGGGGATGGCGCGCACGGCGAGCTGGGTCGGGCCCATCACTGCCAGCTCGAAGCCCAGCTGCGCCAGCGTCTCGCCATGCTCCTCCACCGTCGCCACATCGAGCCGGTCGGCCGGGAAGGCGAGCGGCAGCAGAAGGGGCTGGTTGGGCAGGCGCTCCGCATCCAGCGTGTTCTTGAGCTTTTCGTACACGATGCGCTCGTGCGCCGCATGCATATCGACCACGATCAGCCCTTCGCGCGCCTGGGACAGGATATAGACGCCATGCAACTGCGCCAGGGCGAAACCGAGCGGCGGAAAATCGTCGTCGGACTGCTGGGGTTCGCGTCGGGGTGTGACCGGCAAATCGATGGCTGCCGGTGCGGAGGAAGATGTCATTGCTGGCAAGGCAGGCACCAACGCGCGTTCCGCCTCGCGCATGCCGCCGAACATAGTGCCGTAGAAGTCGCCCGCCGGCTGCTCGCGCACGCTCAAGGGCATGCGCATCTGCTGGAAGCTGGGCGCATAGCTCGGTTGTATGCGCTCGATCGGCGCAGCCGGCTCTGTTGTAACAAGCTGGGCACCGGCGCGGGTGCTGGCC
>JAFAKZ010000241.1 GCA_019234745.1 Burkholderiales bacterium | reverse complement strand
TCTCCGTGCGCTCTACCACCATGTTGACCTCGGTGCCCGTGGGTATGCAGGGCAATATCATCCAAGGCTGGCACTACCGCCGTACGGACGCGGGCGCCGTGATGGAGCTGTGGACGGACAGGCATATGCCCGTCGTCAGCGGCATCGCCGCCCCACGCGCACACTACCTGCACGAAGCGGTAATGCAGCTGCAGCAGGAAGCAGCGCGGTTGCACGGCAATATCGAGCAGCTGCCGAAGAGCTACAAGGCAGACAATCTGGCGCAGGGCGGGGTGGCTGTTTCCTCGGTCTGAGGTCGGTATGAGATTGGACAAAACGGCGGGCGCCTGATGGTGACCCGCCGTTTCATTTTTTTGGCTGCCCGCTGCCACGAGGGCTCGTCCGTATTGGCATGGATGAAAGCTTATCCGCATATTGGCTTCAGGCTCTCCGGCGGGCTAGGGGTATGCCAAAAACCTCTCTATAATCCGCGACTTTATTCTTGAATCCCAACTCATTGGACATCAGTTCTTGGATCGACATATGAATATCTTCTCTTGCATGAGTTTTATGTGCGCATGGCTGTGCTGGTTGCCGGTGATTGTCCTTGGGTTGATCAACTTGAACGCCGCAGCAGGGAGCGGTTGGGTACAAGGATCGGGCATATACAACCAGATTTTGATCCTCGCTGTGGACAGGCACGGCACTCTATATGCAGGCCAGAGCGGCGGGGTACTCAAGTACAGCCCAAGTCAAGGAGCTTGGACAGTCGTCAACAGCGGTATGGCGGGCCTGCGAATTACCGCGCTTGCGTTTGACGGCAGCGGAAATATCTATGCAGGAAGCGATACGAGCAAAGTCTTCAGGAGCACCAACGGCGGCGCGACCTGGTCGCTGGTGAGCGACGGCCTCGGCGGCCAAAACGCCACGCCGGTTACGGCGATCGTCGTCGATCCAGCCGGCAACGTCTACGCAGCTACATATACGGTTGGCGTATTCAAGAGCAGCGACGGCGGCGGCAGTTGGGTGAGCGTGTATACAGCGTCGGACGATGCATCTTTGCTTGCCGTCGCGTCCATGGCGGTAGATGGCAAAGGTAATCTATACGCGGGCACCGCGGATGGCTTGTATGAGAGTGGCGATGCTGGGCGCAGCTGGTCCTTGGTGGCCATGCCAGGCTTCCCCCCGTCAACTATTACTGCAATGGCCATCGACGGGAATGGCAAGGTTTACGCCGGCATGTCTCTCGGCGGCGTCGCCATGAGCACGGACAGCAAGTTCTGGCTACGGGCTAGCTTGCCGCAGGCGGTCGAGTTCTCGGGCATCAGTACGATTGCAGTTGGAGCCGACGGCGCCGTCTACGTGGCGTCCATTGCATCGAGTCTATTCGATCCAGGGACTACGATATCGGGTCTATTCAAGAGCAGCGACGGGGGGGCCAGTTGGACGCTGATAAGCACTGACCAGACGGGGGCCGTGTTCGACGCTGCAGTGGTTGACGGCAAGGGCACGCTCTACGCCGCATCCTATTTAGGGTTGCTCCAGAGCGGCAATGGGGTCGACAGTTGGACGCCGACCGCCAGTATGCCGTCGACGAACACGATTAACGCTTTTGCCCTCGACGGCGTCGGCACGGTCTATGCGGCGACGAATCCGGGAGAAATCTACACCAATAGCAACAAAGGGAATGAGTGGACCGCGATTCCCTGGGGGATGCCACACATTAATGCCTTGACGGTGGATCGGAAAGGCAAGCTCTACGTGGGTACCGACTACGGTGCATTCAGCTGCGCCCGCAACGACGCCACTTGCCCCGGGCTCGTCAACTCGCAATCGCCGCCGTACGGTATGAAAGTCAAAGCCCTTGCGCTTGCCAGCAATAACTACATCTACGCAGGAACCCATGGCAACGGCGTATACAAGAGCAGCGATGGTGGCCTCAGTTGGGGGGCCGCCAGCGCAGGGCTAGTCAATCAATCCGTTGACGCGCTCGCTTGGGATGGCGCCGGCACGATCTACGCCGGTACCGACGGCGGCTTATTCAAGAGTCAGAACGGTGGGCTGTCCTGGGTCGAAGCGGATGCCGGCATGTCGATTCAAGCGGTCAACGCGCTGGTCGTCGACCATGCTGGCGTCGTCTATGCCGGAACGGCGGCCGGTGGCGTGTTCAAGAGCTTCGATGCCGGCGATAGCTGGGTCGCCGTCAACACGGGGCTGACCAATCTGTCGATCAATGCGCTCATGGTGGACGCAAGCAATAATGTCTATGTGGGTACGCAAGGGGCTGGCGTGTTCGCGAGCAGCAATGGCGGTGGCGTCTGGGTTCCTCTCAATACGGGGTTGACGGACCTGACGGTCGACGCCCTGATCATCGACAACGGCGGCAATCTGTACGCTGGAACCGCGGGCGGCGGCATATTCCAGTTCGTCGGAGAGGCGAGCAGCTGGACGGCGAGCTTGCAGTCCAGTGGCAACCTGAGCAGCCAAACCTTGACGGCTACCCTGGCACCTGCGACGGCCGACGTTGGGCAGTCTGGCTGCGTCTTCTATGGCGCGGTGCTGCCCAATAACGGTGGCACCTATTTGTTCGGACAGAGCGGCTGGGTGCCTTACAACGTTAATAGCCCGAGCGCCTATAGCGTGGGCAGCCTGGCAGTAAGCCAGGCCACCCTGGTGCAGAACCTCAGCCTGGCCGCACTCGTTGGAACCAATGTCTACGCCGGCTACGGCCACGGCGCCAGTACGGGTGCCTGTCTGTCGGACATGTTCCAGCACGGCACGCTGGAAGAGGTGTACACGATTCACTGATGTCGCAGTCCCCGGGAGTTTGCCAGTCTGGGCTAAACAAAGCGGCGGGCGCCTAGTGGCGACCCGCCGCTTTCATTTCCCACTGCAGCGCCGATGTCGTATCAATGCGGCGGCGGTGGCGGTGGTGGCGGCGGCCCCGCTGGCCGGCACTGCGGCGGTACACGGTATGCGGCCGGGTTCTGCGGGTCGTAGCCGTCCGTGAGCGTGCACAGGAAGCTCACGATATTGTCCGAGTCGGTGGGCGACAGGTTGGGGGCGATGGGGTGGCCCGGTGCGTTGACCGGCTCCACATTGCGGTCGTAGGCCACGGGCAGGTCGTTGTAGAGGATGTCCGGCGCGCCCGTCGGGGTCTTGTACCAGCGGCCCGGCTGGCTGTTGCGCGTGGCGTAAAAGCCCAGCACCTGGTGCAGGTCGTTGAACACGCCGTTGTGGAAGTAGGCCTGCTTGATGGCGACGTTGCGCAGCGTGGGCACCTTGAAGCTGCCGCAGTACTGCGTGCTGGTGGCGAGGTCGGTACGCAAGGGGCCGCACAGGCCCATATCGTAGTAGTTGTGGTTGGGTGCACCCAGGCCGATGCCGTTTTCCGGCACGAAGCTGGGCAGGCTCGTCGTATCCAGGTTGTAAGCGATGCCGTAGTTGCGCGGCACGCCGATCACGTGGAAGGTGTGGTCGGTAAACAGCGCCGGCAGGCCGCCTGCGCCCACGGAGGCATGGCAGGCCAGGCAGTTGCCCTTGCCGGGGTTGTTGAAGGCCTGCATGCCGGCCGTTTCCTGTGCCGTCAGCGTGGTCTGGCCCTTCATGAAGGCGTCGAACTTGCTGTTGAAGGCGTGGAAGGCCGGGTCTTCCGTCTCGTAGGCCGCGATGGCCTGGCCCATGGCCGCCAGCGTGGCGTCCGGGTTGTTCAGGATGGCCGTGCCGTAGACGGCCGTGAATTGCGCCAGGTAGGGGCGCGCCTTGAGGCGCTGCGTGACCTGGGCCGAGCCCGTGTTGGCCATCTCGAAGCTGGTGATAAAGGGCATGGTCGCTTGCACGGCCAGGCTCGCAAGCCGCCCGTCATGCATCATGCCGCCCAGGGGAATATTGGGCCGCGCCGGCTGGCCGGCAGAGGCTGTGGTCGTACCAGTCAGCGAGAATCCCGGCGTGAAGGCGGCATAGGTGAGGCTGGGCGCATTACGCAGCCCCTGCAGGTTGAGGCCGGCGCCTCCCAAGGGCACGGGCGCAGGGTTGGGCGCGGAGAAGCCGGTGGCCGCCGAATGGCAGGTGGCGCAGGATTGCCGCCCGGAGGCAGACAGGGCCGTATCATGGAACATCTGGTTACCCACGGCCGCTGCGGGCGACAGCGTTCCTGCCGCGGGTGCCGCTGCTGGCGTTACGCAAGTCGTTGCACCCTTGGCGAACGGCGACGCTGTACTGCTGCAGGTGGGCGCCGCAATGGCGACGACTGCCCCCATACTCAGGCCGGCGGCGATCGCCAGCCTATACCCCCATCTCACTTTGCCCATGACCCTCTCCCGGTTTCGACTGCACCAGCGGCAGTACCACGGCATGCACATTGCGCCGAGATTGTGGAGGGATCGTGGAGATGTGGTTCGCTGGTCGGGTATTACTACCCGTCGGTCTGGCCCGGGGTATTTGATGCAGTTGCGCGCTGCGTGGCGACGTAGGCCTCCAGCTGCGGGAAGAAAGCATGGAACCCATGCTCCAATTGCGCATCCAGTTTGGCCAGATCATCGAGCGCAGCGACCAGGCTATCCCCACCACGCGACAGGCGCAGCGCGATGCGGCGCACGGCGGCATCCACATTGCTGCGCTCGACGTAGGACGTCAGCCAGTCCTGCTGCGCCATGCGCTCGACCAACGGGACGACCTTGTCGGGTAGCGCAGCGCGATGTGCCAGCAAGGCCGCATAGCACCGTTGCGCGAAGGCCGGCAACGCTTCGTCGCAGTAGGTCGACCAGTGCTTGGCCAGTAGGTGGTCGTAGAACACGTCCAGCACGATGCCGGCAAAGCGCCGCCGGCCTTCGCCGAATCGCCGGCGAGCCTCGGCCACGACGGGGTGGCTGTCGGTAAAGGCATCGATGCGCCAGTGCAGGCGTACCTCGTATTGCACGACGGGGTCGAAATCGGCCAACTGTGCTGGTTTGGCGAAGTCGCCCAATAGACCGCCTACCATGGCAAGTGGGGCGTGGCGGGCGAGGTAGAGGTGGGCGAGGTAGTTCATCGGCGTTAAAGTGTAGCCTGTTGGGCCCTGATCCGGTCAAATTGGCCTCGTGCTTGATTTCAAGACATGTCCCCAAGGTCTGCTTCTTTCGAACGTTAAGCCTTACGGGAGCACAGCGTGCCCATAATCAAACTTTCGACGGGCCCGGTGCATTTCATCGAGGCGGGAAGCGGAAACCCCCTTGTATTGCTTCATGCCAACCCTGGGGATAGTCGAGACTTTGAAGAAATTATCCCTGCTCTATCAAAGACCTACCGCGTTATTGCGCTTGATTGGCCCGGTTACGGATCTTCCCCGCTAAACACGCATCCGTGCTCCGTGGATGTGATGTTCTATTATCACTTGCTCTACGAATTCCTTGATTGCATGGCCTTGTCGAGGGCAGTGTTTATCGGAAATTCGCTCGGCGGGAACGTGGCCGCACGACTTGCAAGCAGGCGCCCGGAGCGAGTTGCGGGATTGGTCTTGGTGTCGCCGGGTGGCTTCACAACGCCTAGCTGGATCACGCGCGGCTTTTGCAAGCTTCAGGGAAGCGCCTGGTCGCTTTCGCCGTACAGGTTTGCGTCTTTCTACTTGAAGAAACGAAGCAAGGCCGTGCAGGCGATGCTTGAGCGCGCAAGGGGCGAACAGTCGCTGCCGGCGATGCTTGCCTTGAATCGGTCCATTTGGAGAAGCTTTGCGCGCCCGGAAAATGATTTGCGCGAATCCGCGAAGGAAATTGTCGCGCGCACCTTGCTGGTGTTCGGTGATCGCGACCCCGTTATTTCGGCCCATACCGACGGCAGCAATGCCGCGCGTGCCATCGGGACGTCCCGCACAGTCACAATGCCGTGCGGCCACGCGCCATTCGCCGAACTGCCTGAACAGTTCCTCGACGAAGTACTTCCCTTTATCGCCGAGTGCGGCCAGGTCTAGCCGGCTGGAGTGGACTGCCCATGCCCTACGGCCGTTCTGCCTAGCAGCGCAGGACATCCTTAACGCGCGCTGAACAGGGCATTAGTGCCAAATCCACTACTTTCCCTGATCGCACGTCGTCCAGAAATTGCACGGCGCGTTAGTTGCTCTGTAGCCAAGCAAGCGCGCGGCATCGCAAGTTGAGTAGCGCGGCGCGCTC
>JAFAKZ010000428.1 GCA_019234745.1 Burkholderiales bacterium | reverse complement strand
CGACCTCTGCATTGCGAACGCAGCGCTCTCCCAGCTGAGCTATCGGCCCGTGTATCGCGTCTGATAATAGCCCGGGGCATTTGGGCCGACAAGTGCGTTGCGAATCTGGCAGAATCGGGTAAAGCGTTGTTGCAACGGAGCAAATGGTGATGGACGTAAAGGACTATATGCAAGGCCTGGGGCGGGCTGCGCGCGCGGCGTCGCGGGTGCTTGCACGGGCCGATACGAACGCGAAGAACGAGGCGCTGCTGGCGATGGCGGACGCCATTGTGCGCGATGCGGATAAATTGCTGGCGGCCAACGTGGCCGACTTGGATGCGGCCCGTGCAGCAGGGCTGGATGCGGCCTTGCTGGACCGTTTGGCACTGACAGCCAAGGGTGTGGCGGGGATGGCGGACGGCTTGCGCCAGATTGCGGCGCTGCCGGACCCGGTGGGTGAGATGAGCGAGTTCGCTTATCGCCCGAGTGGCATCCAGGTGGGCAAGATGCGTGTGCCGCTGGGGGTGATTGGGATCATCTACGAGGCGCGGCCCAATGTGACGGCGGATGCGGCGGGGCTGTGCCTGAAGTCTGGCAATGCGGCCATCCTGCGTGGTGGCTCGGAGGCGGCGCGCAGCAATCAGGTGATCGCCGCCTGCGTGCGCGAGGGTTTGCGTGCGGCCGGCCTGCCGGAGGCGGCCGTGCAGGTGCTGGAGACGACGGACCGCGCGGCTGTAGGCGAGCTGATCACCATGACGGAATACGTGGATGTGATCGTGCCGCGCGGCGGCAAGGGCTTGATCGAGCGCGTTAGCCGCGAGGCGCGCGTGCCCGTGATCAAGCACCTGGACGGCATCTGCCACGTGTATATCGATGGCGATGCGGACCTGGACAAGGCCGTGCGCATTGCCGACAACGCGAAGACGCACCGCTACGGCACCTGCAATACGATGGAGACGCTCTTGGTGGCGCAGGCGATTGCGACTTCAGTGTTGCCGCGCCTAGGGCGTATCTATGCCGAAAAGGGCGTGGAGCTGCGCTGTTGCCCCGAGTCGCTGAGCATCCTGCGCGAGGCGGGCATCCCGGCCATCGAGGCCACAGAGGAGGACTGGCGCACGGAATACCTGGCGCCCATCCTGGCTATTAGTACGCTGCCGGGCCTGGACGAGGCGATTGCCCATATCAACGAGTTCGGCTCGCACCATACCGATGCCATCGTCACGGAGAATTACACGCGTGCCCGGCGCTTCCTGCGCGAGGTGGATTCGGCCAGCGTGGTGGTGAATGCGTCCACTCGTTTTGCTGACGGCTTCGAGTACGGCCTGGGGGCGGAGATCGGCATTTCCACGGACAAGATTCACGCCCGCGGCCCAGTGGGCCTGCATGGGCTCACCAGCCAGAAGTGGGTAGTGCTGGGTGACGGGCAAGTCCGTGCTTGAGTTGAATGCGGCACCTGCCGCGGTGGTCGGGGCGGATGGCGTGCCCGCGGCGGGGCGCTTTATCGGCCGTTGTGGCGAGATCGACTGGCGCAAGCTGGGGGCGCAATGGCGGCGCTCGCCCCTGTGGCGGCACTTCCACCATAAGCGCTGGCACTATATCGGCATTGCGGCGCCCGACTGCTTCATTGGCTGCGCCGTGGTGGACATAGGTTGGACCAACGCGGCGTTTGCCTACCTGTTTGACCGCGATCAGCGCTGTGTCACAGGCGCCATGTCGCGCGACGGGCTGCCCGGGCTCACGGCTAAGGTGTCCGATCTACCCCTGCCCGGTCGGCGTAGCCACTTTGCCATGCTGGGTGATGCCGTCGAGATTGCCGAATCCTCGCGCGGCCGCTTTGCGCTCACCGTGCGTGGGCCGAAGGGCTTTGCCGTGGATGTGGAGATCGACAACCCTCGCGCCGTACCTTGGATGCTGGCCTGCAATGCCGTAGAAGGCGGCGTATGGCACGCCACGCACAAGTCGACAGCCATGGCCGTGCAAGGCCATGCGGTGGCAGGCGGCAAGCGGTATGCGCTGGACGGCGCCTGGGCCAGCCAGGACCATTCGAATGGACTCCTGCCGCGCGATACACGCTGGTTATGGGCGTCGGCACACGGCGAGACCGTCGGCTTCAATCTTCAGTCGGGCTATTTCGGCAACAACGAGAACGCCCTGTGGCTGGATGGCAAGTTGATACCCCTGGGCGCCGCGCAGTTTCAGTTCGATCCCGCCGATACGCAAGCGCCCTGGCAGGTGCATACCGACGACGGTCTTTTGGACCTACGTTTCCAGCCCGAAGGGGAGCGGCGCGAGGACCGCAACTTGCTGGTGGCGGCCACCCGCTATGTGCAGCCGGTCGGCACCTTCAGCGGCACCGTGCGGGCCACGGTCGATGCACCGCAGCGTCGCGTGGAAGGTTTGCTGGGTGTGGTGGAGCAGCACGCATCGCGCTGGTAATGGCAGCACTTGCTGATATTGCGCAAGTAGTCGTGCGCGGGACGCCAATAAACTATATATTTGCGACCGTTGCCCGGCGATGTGCTGCGCTTCCGCGCGTCATCGTATAACGTATAAGGGTAGGTTCTACCCGCCTCTCGTCCCGGAGTCATGATGCTCAGCATGTCCTTTACCCAGCGCGCCTGGATCTCCTTCATCTTTTTGGCTGTGGTCAACCTCGCAACGGCACTGGCCGCCAGCCTTGGCGCCGGCACCGCCGTTGTCTGGGCGCTAGGCGCGGTCGGTGCGCTAGCGGCGATCGTGGGTGGTGGCTGGTGGGTGTCGCGTGCGGCATCCGGCCTGCAGAAGGTGGAAGCGGCGCTGAAGCGCGTCGATCAGGGCGATTTCCGCATGGAAATCCGCGTCGACTCCTCGGAAGAGTTCTCCAGCATCGTTCGCCTGATCCAGACGGTAGGCAATCACCTGCATACGATGATCGCCGACGTACTGAGCACCTCGCGCACGCTCACCGACCAAGCCAGCAAGCTGGATGATGCGGCCGAGGCACTGGCGCAGCAGATGGGCCAGCGCAACGAGCAAGCGTTGCAGGTGTCGGCCGCCACCGAGCAGCTGAACGCATCTGTGAACGAAATCGGCCGCGCCACGCAAGAAACAGCCGAGACGGCCATGCAGGCCAAGTCTGTGCTGCAGGAGAGCGAGCGCAATATGCAGGCCAGCCTTGCATCTACCAGCCGCATCGTCGAGGTGGTGGGCGAGGCGCGCGCCACGCTGGACGACCTGAACCAGGCGGTGGCCCGCATCGGCAGTATGACCGGCACCATCAAGGAAATCGCCGACCAGACCAACCTGCTGGCGCTGAACGCCGCCATCGAAGCAGCCCGCGCCGGCGAGTCGGGCCGTGGCTTTGCCGTGGTGGCAGACGAAGTGCGTAAGCTGGCCGAGCGCACCTCGCAGTCGACGGTGGATATCAACAACAATGTCGCCAACATCCAGCTGGTGACGCAGGCCACGCTGATGACCATGGAAGATGCCGTGGCCGAGGTATCCAACGGTACGGCCGCCATCGAGGCGTGCAGCCGCAACCTAGCGGAAGTGGGCAAGGCGTCGGAGCGTACGGTGGAGATGACGCACAAGATCGCCGATTCCGTGCGCCAGCAGACGTCCACGGCCGACGATATGGCCAAGACCATCGAGCGCATGGCCAGCACGATCGAGGCGAACAACCGTGAAGCGCAGCAGCTCGCGACCTCGGCTGAGGCGCTGACGCAGATGGCGACCGGCCTCAAGTCGCTGGTGACACGCTTCGACAAGTAGACGCCTGAGGCGGGCAGCCGCGCAAAATCAAAACCCCGCTCTCAGGAGCGGGGTTTGTATTGGTACGGTTGGCATTGCGTCAATGCGGGAGACAGGCGCATGCTAAAAAATTCAAATACTTAGCGTGACCGGTGCGGCAAAAGTCGTTACAATGCGCCCTTTTTTCCGATTCTCCGCTCGCCACCTTGGCTAGGCGTTGCATGATCGAGGCTACCGCTGGGCGAATCCTACGCCACCTGATGCCCCTTGTCGTGCTACAGTAGTTCGAGCGGGATTTGTACTGGTAACCATGACGACCACACACCTCTCTGTTGCGCAGATGCGCGAAATCGCCGTTGCCGCCCTGGAAGACATCAAGGGCGAAGACATCCTGGCGCTCGACACGACCAAGCTCACCTCCATGTTCGACTGCATGATCGTGGCGTCGGGCAACTCCAACCGCCAGGTCAAGGCCCTGGCCAATAATGCGCGTGAAAAGCTCAAGGAAGCGGGCGCGGAAATCATGGGTATGGAAGGCGACCAGACGGGCGAGTGGGTACTGCTCGACGTTGGTCCCGTGATCGTCCACGTAATGCTGCCCGCCGTGCGCGACTACTACGACATCGAGCAGCTGTGGGGCGGCCAGAAGCCGACTTTCAACCCCACGCGTCCCTGGCAGGCCGCCATCCAGGCGCACGAAGACGACTTCGGCAAGATCTGATCCTGCGCACCGCCTGAACCGTGAAGCTCTACCTGATCGCCGTTGGCCACAAGATGCCCGACTGGGTAGAGTTCGGCTTCAAGGAGTACACCAAACGCATGCCGCGCGAGGCGCTGATCGAGCTGGTCGAGCTCAAGCCCGGCCAGCGTAGCGGCAATAGCGTCGAACGCGCCATGGAAACGGAGCGCGACCGCATCCTAGCCGCGCTGCCGCCAGGCTGCCGCAAGATCATCCTGGACGAACGGGGTGCCGCCTGGACCACGATGAAGCTGGCCGACAAGCTCAAAGGCTGGCAGCAGGATGGCCGCGACGTGGCCTTCGTGATCGGTGGGGCTGACGGCTTGCATGCGGACGTCAAACGCCAGGCCGACGATCTGATCCAGCTCTCGGCGCTGACCATGCCGCACGGCATGGTGCGCGTGCTGCTGGCCGAACAGCTGTACCGCGCCGTCGCCATCAATCAAGGTCATCCCTACCATCGAGAGTAAGCGCTCTCCCACCGGCCCGCCATGACCCGACCCGCCATCTATCTCGCCTCCGGCAGTCCACGCCGACGTGAATTGCTCGCGCAAATCGGCATTCCCTTCGAGCGTATTACGGGCGAGGTGGACGAAACGCCCTGGCCCCGGGAAGGTGCGCATGCCTATGTAGAGCGCCTGGCCCGCGCCAAGGCGGCGGCCGGCGTGGCGGCCATGCGTGCGCAGGGCCTGGCGTCGCGCCTGGTGCTGGCGGCCGATACAACGGTGGCGCTGGACGACCATATCCTGGGCAAGCCCATCGATGCGGCCGACGCGACGGCCATGCTGCGGCGACTGTCGGGCCGCGTGCATGAGGTGCTGACGGGGGTGGCAGTGAGCGATGGCGAGCGTGTGCTGTCCGTCATTTCGGCCAGCGAAGTGCGCTTCCGCAGCTTGAGTGAGGCGGAGATCGCCGCCTACGTGGCGACCGGTGAGCCGCTCGACAAGGCCGGCAGCTACGGCGCCCAGGGTGTGGGCGCCGTGCTGATCGAATCATTGAGCGGGAGCTTCAGCGGCGTAGTGGGTTTGCCGCTGGCAGAAACCGTGACGCTACTACAGCAGTTCGGCTACGCCTACTGGTAGGCGCTGTTTCCAGGCTCAACGCTTGGCGCCCGGACCGCGCAGTTCGATCAGACGTTTCTTGTCTTCCTCCGCGTGTTGCTTGGTCTGCTCGATTTCCTGCTGCTTGGCCGCAATACGTTCATTGATCTTGGCCAATTCCGCTTGGCGGCTGGCGATGGAACTTGTCAGGTCGGCCGGCACGGGTTTCTTCGCGGTAGCGTATTGACTGGCCTGCTTGTTGTACTCGTCCAGGCGCTTTTGCATGGCTTCACGGCGCGACTGGTCGGAGGCGACGGTGGCCTGCAACGCTTCCACGTTACGGTCACGCACTTCGTCGATCTCGGCCGTATTGCTGTAACTGTTCAAGAGCGCTTGGTCACGGCGGCGCTGATCCTGCGCCTTATTCTGTGCTTCGCGCGCCTTGGCAGCCTCTGCCTCCTTGGCAGCACGCTGTTCCGGCGTGAGCGCCCCTTCGATCTGCTTGACCGTCATGCCCTGCTTGTCGAGCTCCGTGACGCCTTTCTTTGCCTGCTGCGTCTGCGGCGGCTTGTCGCTGTACTGGACCTTGCCGTTCTCATCGACCCATTTATAAATGTCTGCGACAGTCGGCAAAGCGATCAGGGTGATCAGCGCGATATGTAAGCGGGACATCATGCTCTCCGGAAATCAGCTTGCCCCATATTGGGCGCGATAACTTTCTACCGCCTGCAAATTCTGTTCCAGCGCGGGCTGCGTTTGCAGGAAACCAACCAGATTCTCCAGCTTGGCGATCGAAATGACGGGGATGCCGTATTCAGACTCGAACTCGCTGATGGCCGAACGTTCTCCCTGGCCGCGCTCCTGGCGGTCAAAGGCGATCAGTACGCCAGCTGGTTCGGCGCCGGCTGCGCGTATCCATTCCACCGACTCGCGCTTCGAGGCGCCGTCCGTGATCACGTCGTCCACGATCAGCACACGGCCCTTGAGCGGCGCACCCACCAGGTTGCCGCCCTCGCCGTGGTCCTTGGCTTCTTTGCGGTTGAAGCAATACGGCACATTGCGACCTTTTGCGGCAAGTCCGATGGCTGTCGCGGCGGCCAGCGGGATGCCCTTGTAGGCAGGGCCGAACACCATGTCGAAGGCGACGCCCGAGGCGATGGCCGCATCGGCGTAGAACTGGCCCAGGCGGCCTAGCGATTCGCCGTGGTTAAACAGGCCGCTGTTGAAGAAATAGGGCGACAGGCGCTTGGCCTTGGTCGTGAACTCGCCGAAGCACAGCACGTTCTCGGCAATGGCGAAGCGGATAAAATCGGAGCGGAAGTCGGACATGATTGTGCGAATGTAATACAGGATTAACAGCCTTATAGCATATCATTGCCGCTTTCTCCCCTCGGCATTTTCCCATGCGCATCGTCTCGGCTAACCTTAACGGCATTCGTTCCGCCCACAACAAGGGCTTCTTCGATTGGCTTGCCGGCTCGGGGGCCGACGTGCTGTGCGTGCAGGAACTCAAAGCCCAACACGACGACTTGACGGAAGCCATGCGCGCGCCGGACGGCTACCACGGCTTCTTCCATCCGGCCGAGAAGAAGGGTTACAGCGGCGTGGGTATCTACAGCCGCAAGAAGCCCGACAATGTCGTCGAAGGGTTAGGCATCGCCGATATCGACATGGAAGGCCGCTACCTGCGCGCCGACTTCGGCAAGCTCTCCGTCATCTCGCTCTACCTGCCGTCGGGCTCCAGCAGCGAGGAGCGCCAACAGATCAAATTCGCCTTCATGGAGCGCTTCATGCCCCATATGAAGGCCCTCTTGGCCGAAGGGCGCGAGATCGTCCTGTGCGGTGATTGGAATATCGCGCACAAGGAAATCGACCTGAAGAACTGGAAAGGCAATCTGAAGAATTCTGGTTTTCTGCCGGAAGAGCGCGCCTGGCTCACCAACGTGTTCGGTCTGGGCTGGGTCGACGTCTGGCGTACGCTCTACCCCGAAGCACCCGGCTACACCTGGTGGTCCAACCGGGGCCAGGCCTATGCCAAGGACGTGGGTTGGCGTATCGACTACCATATCGCGACGGGTGGCATCGCCAAGACTGCCAAGCAGGCCAGCGTCTACAAGGACGTGAAGTTCTCCGACCACGCACCCTTGATCGTCGACTACGACTTCAAGGGCTGATCGCTACTGAGCCACATTCCAGTTCAGCACGGGCGTCGTGCCCGGCACGATCTGATAGCGAGCAGCCAGCATGGGCAGCATGACCCAGGCGGCGGCGGCGACATAGCAGCAGACGACCCCAAATGGCAGGCGTGCCCAGCGCCCTTCGCCGCTACGCGGCGCCAGAGCCTGCACCAGCAGCAGGGTAGGGGCGATGAAATAGCGCCCCTGTATGCCGTCGATGAGCGCGGCCTGTTCCGGCGTCCAGCTCACCAGCAGGCCCAGGAAAATCAACAGCATTGCGCCGCTTGCGGCCAACGCGCCAATGGCAGGCGCCATCTTCGGCCTGTCACCGCCATGGCCGACCAAGGCGCAGGCGGTAAGCGACAGCAGCACGCCGTAGGTGAACCAATAGAAGGCCGTGGGCAGCGGCATCTCCAACCAACCCAGGATGCCGACGAAAGACCGGAGATAGAAGCGTTGCGTGGTGCTATCGGTCAGCGTGGTGCTGACCTTATGTGCGAAGTCGAGCGGATGCGTGAGGTAATGGGTCAGGTAGTAGCCGGTGCTGTGGGGACGGACAACGCGGAGGTCGACCGTCGTCTTCATCGCAATCGCCGTCCATGCCAGGGTGACGGCCATGGCCAGTGCAAAGGCCAGGTAGTCTGCCTTCGAGCCGCGCCGCCAGCCGATGGCCAGGGGGAAGATAAGTAGCGGCAGCATATTGGGCTTCGCGCTGGCCAGCACGAACAGTCCCAGGCCCAGCGCAACACTCATCCAACGTGGATAAGTCGAGGCCTTGTCCATGCCACGCAGGAACAGGCAGGCGCATAGCAGGGTCAGCGCGTCGGCAATGCCGTCCTGGGTCGCCATGGCGGCCTGGAACACGCTCATGGGCATGGCAAGCAGCACCAACGTCGGCCAACCCAGCGGATGGATGCGGTGTGCGAGCAGGACTAGGCCAATGACGGCCAGCATCGCAAACAGCCGAGCCAGCCAATAGGACGTGGCGATGCTCAGCCGCAGGTGCTCCCCTACAAACAGCCCCGCGGCCTGCGGCGTGTAGATGGCCGGGAAATAGCTGGCAATGCCACCCACGCCCACGAATGCATAGTTGTCCTGCCAGGCCAGGTGATTGGCCGTGTCTTGATCGGCCTGCGTGCGTTTGATGTCGGGGTGGTAGGTGATTTGCGAATTACCTTGCGCATAGCGGATCAGCCCGACATCCGTCGCGCCGCCGGACACCTTGCCGGGTGGTGCATCCATGATGACCTTGCCGTGCGACCACAGGTAGGCGCGCAGCAGGTGTGCGCCCTCGTCCGGCGACTGCATGGGCGGGATCAGGTGTATCAGGAAGAGGCCAACGATAAGCGCGAGGAGGGTGGTGATGCGCGCCGTGATGCTAAGGGGGGGCAGGCCTGGCAGGGTAAGGTTCATGTTATCAACTGCCTACTTCGCGTCAGCCCGGGCGTTGTCGTCTGTCTGAGCACCCCAGGGGGCGACACGAAAGAGGAGCAGCATGCCCGGTATGGCAAGCGCGAAGCAAAACCAAAAATAATGCTGCCAGCCCATTGCCTTGACCAAGTAGCCTGCGCTGCTACTCAGCACCGCTCGGGCCAGGGTGGCGAGGGTAGTGAACAGCGCGAATTGGGTGGCAGTGTAGCGCGGGTTGGTCGTACGGGCGATGAAGGCGACGAGGGCGGTCGCACCCAGCCCTACCCCGATCGCTTCGACGCCGATGACCATGGCGAGCGCAAAGGTGTGATGCCCAACGCCGGCAAGCCAGGCGAAGCCGAGAATGGAAAAGAGCTGCACCAGTCCAAATAGCCAGAGCGCGCGATTGACACCCAACCGTACCATCCATAGGCCGCCCAGCAGGCCGCCGGCCACGCTGGGCCACAAGGCGGCGTGCTTGGCGACCAGGCCGATTTCCGTCTTGCTGAAACCCAGGTCGAGGTAGAACGGTGTGGCCAGCGAAGTCGCCATTGCGTCCCCCAGTTTGTAGAGAAACAGGAAGAGCAGCGTTTCCACCGCCACCCAGGGGCCTAGGCGTTGGATGAATTCCTTGAATGGTTCGACGACGGCCGCTTGTAGCGTTGCGGGTACCTCGGCTTGCCTTTCCTCGGTTGGCGCGAGAAGGGTGGCGAAGAAACCGGGTAGCATGAATAGCGCGGTAATGCCGAAAACGGATGACCACGGAAGGTGGTCTGCCAGAATTAGCGCCAGCGAGCCTGGCACTAGGCTGGCAATGCGGTAGGCGTTCACGTGTACGGCATTGCCCAGCCCCAACTCCGCATCCGGTAGCAATTCCCGGCGGTAGGCATCAAGCGCGACATCCTGGGTGGCGGAAAACAGGGCGACGATGGTGGCGAGGGCCGCAATGGTCGGGAGGTCGGTTGCTGGACTAAAGCAGCCCAATATTGCGATGCTGGCGAGCAATAGCAATTGGGTAAGTGCCATCCAGCCGCGTCGCCGTCCCAAGCGCTTGCCGCCAATGCCGTAGCGGTCTAGAAAGGGCGCCCAGAGAAATTTCCACGTGTACGGGAGTTGCGTCAGCCCCAGGAGGCCGATCTGCTTGATATCCACGTGCTCGGTCTTCAGCCACGCGGGGAAAAGGTTGATCAACAGATAAAGCGGCAAGCCTGAACTGAAGCCAGTAAACACGCACATCAGCGTGCGGCGGTTGAACAGGGCGGTATCTAGGCGTTCGGTATTTGGCATTGGACGGCGGAGAGTTGCCTGCTAGACTGCAGTGAGATTACCTGGGGAGTTACCATGGAAGCCACTTTTTCTGTACAAGATGGCCTGGCTCGTATTGTGTTGGTGGGGGATTTTACCTTCGAGGCGCACCGCCCGTTCAAGGAAGCGAGCCAGCAGGCGTTGAGCACGGCAGGCGTGACGGAGCTCGAAATCCATTTCGACCAAGTCGACTATATGGATAGCGCAGCGCTCGGCATGCTGCTGCTATTGCGCGAACGCTTCGGCGCCCGTCCCATTCGCCTGGCGCACACGCGCGGCACGGTGCGCGCCGTGCTCGATGTGGCCAACTTCGGTCGCCTGTTCCAGCTCGTCTAGTGGTTTCTGCAAGACCCGGTTTCCTTCCTGATGCACCCCTGCATTCTCTACCTGCACGGCTTCAATAGTAGCCCGGCCTCGGTGAAGGCACGCCAGACCGTTGCCTGGCTGGCTGAGCGCGGCCTGTGCGACCGTATTGTCTGCCCGGCCTTGCCGTATCAGCCGGCGCAAGCGGCAGAGCTGATTGCCAGCCATATCGAGCGCCTTGGTCCGGAAAACGTGACGCTAGTGGGCAGCTCGTTGGGCGGTTTCTATTCCACTTGGGCATCGAGCCGCTACGGCTGCAGCGCCGTGTTGATCAACCCGGCCGTGCGCCCGCACCGCCTG
>JAFAKZ010000520.1 GCA_019234745.1 Burkholderiales bacterium | reverse complement strand
AGACAATTACCAGCTCACTCGCGCGATATGCGCCGCCCGTACGGTACCGTCGGCCAGCGTCTGCTGCGGTACGACCATGTACAAGGTGCCGCTTGCGTCGTTCTCGCCTTGCAGATTGATGTTCATCTTGAGCTGCCCGTCGCGTGCGTAGAAGGTGTTGGCGTTGCTTGCCACCAGTTCGTGGCGGACAGCGCCGTCGACCGAGGCAAATATCGTTTCGCCGCGTGCGAAGACGGACAGCGTCTGGCCGTTGGCCAAATCATAGTCGCGGATGTAGTTGTAGTAGTCGCCAGGTGTCATCGTGTGCTGGCGGTTGGGCAACTGGATGCCGGGATGCGCGGTGCCGGTCACCGTTACGACCGGTTCATCCTGATCCGACGGGGCGCTCCATGCGGCTAGTGGGCCGCACAGCAATATTGCGAGCAGTAGTTTCTTCATTTTCGTGCTCCTTGAAGCAGATCGTTGAGATGGTCTTCTTGCACCGCACCGATCGATCTCTCCGAAACAGCCTGAAAAGCGTTGCTGGCGTACTGCTGTGCCGTGAGAGGTCGATGGCTGCAGTATCGGCCTGCCGTCCATGGCGGTAATTAACGTGCACTGAATTGCACCTGAAAATAATCTTAAGGACGCATCGCGGCCTACGTGCATTGACGAACCGTGGGTAGAGCCGCGCCACTGCTCATTGGTGGCCGGCCTCGGGACTACTTCGCCGTTTATCGCTTTTCACGGCGACGGTCATTCGATTGAGTGATGCTACAAGCGTCGGCGTGGCAGACACTAAGCTTGCAACCGCATCTGTAACCGCTTCGTTGGGTTTTGTTGCGGCTAGCAAACCCATATTTCGAGGTTCGCCATCATGGCCCCTCCGCGCTCTTCCGCCGTGTCGCATACGCAGGCGGGGGAATACCAATTTGCCGATTGCAGAGTCATTCCGCGGCAACGACTACTGCTCAAGAATGGCGAGGCCATCCCCCTGGGCGGCCGCGCGCTCGACGTATTGCTCGCTTTGCTGGCCGCACCCGGGCGTATCCTGTCGAAAAGCGAGATCATCGAGGCCGTATGGCCGTCCCTGATCGTCGAAGAGAACAATCTGCAAGTGCAGATGTCCGCCCTGCGCAAGGCCCTCGGGGCCGAGGCCATCACGACCATTCCCAAGTACGGCTATCGTTTTGAACTGCCCGTGACGGTGGGGAGTCACGCCGCCAGCGAAGCAATCGCGCTGCCGGGCAATCTGCCGCGCCAACTGCATGCGCTGATCGGCCGTGACGCCGAATTGGCCCACGTGCTGGATCATCTGGCACGGCGCGACCTGGTCAGCATCGTCGGTCTGGGCGGCATGGGCAAGACGCGCCTGGCGCATGCGGCGGCCTGGCATCGGCGGCAGTCCTATCCCGGCGGCGTCTGGATCGTCGACCTTAGCGACGTGCGTTCCAGCAATGCCATTGCATACCGGGTCGCCGAGTGTATGGGTGTGCCCATCGACCACCACTTGCATGTGGTGTTGGATCTCGTGGAAAAGGCCCCCAAGCAAGCCACATTGATTGTGCTGGACTCGTGCGAGCACATACTGCGGCAGGTTGCCGAATTTGCCGCGACCCTGCTCGCGCAAATTCCGGAGATACGGCTGTTGGCCACGAGCCAGGAATTGCTGCGCATGCCAGAAGAACATTGCTACCGCCTGGGTCCGCTGCACGTCGCAGATGAGTGGGACGCACATGGGATGCAGTCCGGCGGCGCTATCCACCTGTTCGAAGCGCGCGCGCAGGCACTGCTGCCGTCGTTTACTCTGTGCGAAGAAAATCTGCCAGTGATCTCGCGCATCTGCCGACAGCTGGATGGGATACCGTTGGCAATCGAGCTGGCAGCTGGGCGCCTGCCGCTCTTGGGCCTGCAAGGGCTGGCCGAGGAACTGGCGCTGGAGCGCCTGCAGATTCTCGGCGGTGGTGCCCGCAACGGGCCCGCGCGGCACGCAAGCTTGATGACGGCGATAGAATGGAACTGTCAGCGCCTATCGAAGGCAGAGCG
>JAFAKZ010000179.1 GCA_019234745.1 Burkholderiales bacterium | reverse complement strand
CTTTCGACTGCGGTGTCGCCGACCTGGGACCAGATCGGCAAGCTGGCGGCGATTGCCGTCATCCGTACTACGTTGAACTACTTCCTGCGGCGGGAGTTGGAGGAAGGCGTGAGAGGATAGCGAAACGGCCGTGTATACGGCCGTATTCGTTGACGTCTTCTTGATTCTGCTTGCAAATATCAGGCCTGTGCCGCGCTTTCCTCTTGCGACTTGCCGATCAGCCAACAGACCACGCCAGCAAGCACCAGGGCGACACGAATTGCCCAACCGACGGTATCGCCCCACAGGTCGATCCAGGCCAGTAGGATGAACTGCATATGGATGAGTGACAGGACCATGGAACCAACGCCGAAGAACAGCAGGTTTTTCCCCAGTTTTTTCATTTGATTATCCCAAGTAATGACATAAAAAAAGCCGCAATGCGGCGGCGAGCGGATGATAGCAATGGGAGAGATCGTTGAAAATGCCGCACGGCGGTTGCATGGCGTTGCTTGAAAGGCTGGTGCAGACATACAAAAGGCCGCTGAGCGGCCTCTTGTATTGCCGTTTCATGGTGCTTACTCGGCAGCGATCTCCAACAGCGCAACGCCTTCCTTCACCTGCTCGCCCTTCTTGTAGAACACTTCCGCCACGCGGCCCGCTTGCGGGGCGACGATGGTGTGTTCCATCTTCATGGCTTCCAGGATCATCAGCGGGGCGCCCTTGTCCACTGCCTGGCCCGCTTCGACGAAGACGGCGACGACCGTGCCGGGCATCGGGGCCGTGAGACCGCCGCCCGCTTCGACCTTTTGCAGGCCGGCCAGCAGCGGGTTGAACGGGGTGAGGGCGACATTTTCCCCTTCGCGTACCAGTGTCAGCGTGTCGGCCGTGCGTACCACCGTGGCCTGCAAGCGGCGGCCGTCCAGGGTGACCTTGAGCTGGCCATTCGTGAGCGTGCCGCTGGCGGCGATGGAAGCCTCGCCGATGTCCAGCGTGTAGCCGCCTTCGCAGTAGTGGGCCACCACGGCGTGCTCCGCTTCGCCCACGCGGAAGTGCAGGGCGTGGCGGTTGTCCTGGTTCAGGCGCCAGCCGTCCGCTTCCCACCAGGGCGATGCGCCGTCGTTGGAGCGGGCGCGCTGCTGCTCGCCCGCGTGCTCGATCAGGGCCAGTTCAGCCAGGGCGGCGAGCGCCAGCGTGTCATTGGACACCGGGGCAGCGGGCGGGATGAGCGCGTCGCGGTGGCGGCCGATAAAGCCTGTGTCGAGCTCGCAAGCGCGGAAGGCCGGGTGGCCGGCCAGGCAGCGCAGGAAACTCAGGTTGGTGGCGAGGCCCACCACTTCGTATTCGGTCAGGGCGCTGGACAGGCGATCCAGCGCGCGGTCGCGGTCTTCGTCCCAGACGATGAGCTTGGCGATCATCGGGTCGTAGAAGGGCGAGATTTCGTCGCCCGATTCCACGCCCGTGTCGACGCGCACGTAGCGCGAATCGTCCGGCTGGCCCAGGTGGTCCAGGCGGCCGATGGCAGGCAAGAAGTCCTTGTGCGGGTCTTCCGCGTACACGCGTGCCTCGAAGGCGTGGCCGCGAATCTGCAGTTCCTCTTGGCGCTTCGGCAGGGGCTTGCCGGCAGCGACCTGCAATTGCCACTCGACTAGGTCCAGGCCCGTGATCATTTCCGTGACCGGGTGTTCCACCTGCAGGCGCGTGTTCATTTCCATGAAGTAGAAGGCGCCGGACAGCGTGTCGAAGATGAACTCGACGGTACCCGCGCCCACATAGTTCACCGCCTTGGCGGCGCGCACGGCCGCTTCGCCCATCTCGCGGCGGCGTGCTTCCGTCATGCCCGGTGCCGGGGCTTCTTCCAGTACCTTCTGGTGGCGGCGCTGCACGGAGCAGTCGCGCTCGAACAGATAGACGGCGTCGCCGTGCGTATCGGCGAACACCTGGATTTCGATATGGCGCGGCTTGGTCAGGTATTTTTCGATCAGCACCTTGTCGTCGCCGAAGCTCGACTGCGCCTCACGCTTCGCGGAGGCCAGCTGGGCGGCGAAGTCGTTTGAAGATTCGACGATCTTCATGCCCTTGCCGCCGCCGCCGGCCGAGGCTTTGATCAGCACGGGGTAACCGATGCGGTCTGCCTCGAACTGCAGGAAGGCGGCGTCCTGATTATCGCCGTGGTAGCCGGGCACGAGCGGCACGCCCGCGCCTTCCATCAGCTGCTTGGCGGCCGACTTGGAGCCCATGGCGGCGATGGCGCTGGACGGTGGGCCGATGAACACCACGCCTGCCGCCGTGCAGGCGTCGGCGAACGCTTCGTTTTCGCTCAGGAAGCCGTAGCCGGGGTGGACCGCTTCCGCACCGCTTTGCTTGGCGATGGCGAGGATCAGATCGGCCTTGAGGTAGGACTCGCGCGGCGCGGCCGGGCCCAGGCGCCAGGCTTCGTCGGCCAGCTTCACGTGGCGGGCGTTGGCGTCCGCGTCGGAATACACGGCCACCGTCTTGATGCCCATCTGGCGCGCCGTCTTGATCACACGGCAGGCAATTTCGCCACGATTGGCGATCAGGATTTTCTTGAACATAGTGTTTCCAGTGGCCCGGTTATTGTTTGACCCAGTTCGGCGCACGCTTTTCCAGGAAGGCAGTCAGCCCTTCCTGGCCTTCAGCGCTCACGCGCTGGGTGGCGATGCGCTGCGCGCAGTCATGGTTGAGTTCGTCGCAGATCGGGCGGTCGGCCACATCGGCGGCCAGCTTCTTGGCGGCGGCCATGGACTGCGGACCGTTGTTGAGCAGCTGCGCGGCCCAGCTGGTGGCGGCCACCAGCACTTCGTCGCGCGGCACGATCTCGTGCACCAGGCCAAACGCCAGCGCGGCCTTGGCGTCGAAGCGCTCGGCCGAGATAAAGTAGCGGCGTGCGTGGCTGGCGCCGATCTTGCGCACCACGTAGGGCGAAATCACGGCCGGGATCAGGCCCAGCTTCACTTCCGTCAGCGCGAACATGGCTTCCGGTGCTGCGAACACCATATCGCAGCAGGCCACGAGGCCCACGCCACCGCCGTAGGCCGGCCCCTGCACCGCGCCCACGGTGGGCTTGCTCATCTTGTCCAGCACGTGCATCAAGTGCGCCAGCTTCTTGGCGTCGGCCAGGTTCTCCGCCTCGCTGTAAGAAGCCATACGCTTCATCCAGCCCAGGTCGGCACCGGCCGAGAAGCTCTTGCCGGCGGCGGCCAGCACGACCACGCGCACGTCCGCATGCTTATCGAGCGTAAGCAATGCTTCCGTCATCTCTTCGATCAGGTGGTCATCGAAGGCATTGTGCCGTTCGGCACGGTTCATGGTGAGCGTCGCGACGCCGTTGGCGGCGATGTCGATGGTGAGGTTGGTGCTCATAATCTCTCTCCTGAAATCGTTGTTCTGATTACATCCGGAACACGCCGAACTTCGTCTCTTCGATCGGCTTGTTCAGACTGGCCGAGATCGCCAGGCCCAGTACGCGGCGCGTGTCCTTCGGGTCGATGATGCCGTCGTCCCACAGGCGGCTGGTGGCGTAGTAGGGATGGCTTTGCCCTTCGAATTGGTCGCGCAGCGGCTTCTTGATGGCTTCGCGTTCTTCCTCGCTCAGTTGCTTGCCCTGCTTGGCGAGCGATTCCTCGCGCACCTGGGCCAGCACGCCGGCGGCCTGTTCGCCGCCCATCACGGCGATGCGGGCGTTGGGCCACATGAACAGGAAATTCGGGCTGTAGGCGCGGCCGCACATGCCATAGTTGCCGGCGCCGAAGCTGCCGCCGATGATCACGGTGAACTTGGGTACCTTGGCCGTGGCCACGGCTGTCACCATCTTGGCGCCGTGCTTGGCGATGCCTTCTGCTTCGTACTTGCGGCCCACCATAAAGCCCGTGATGTTCTGCAGGAACACGAGCGGGATGCCGCGCTGGCTGCACAGCTCGATAAAGTGTGCGCCCTTCTGCGCGCTCTCCGAGAACAGCACACCGTTGTTGGCGATGATGCCGACCGGGTAGCCGTACAGGTGGGCGAAACCCGTGATCAGCGTGGCGCCGTAGGTTTCCTTGAACTCGTCGAACTTCGAGCCGTCGACGATGCGGGCGATCACCTGGCGGATGTCGAAGGGTTTCTTCAGGTCCGCACCCACGATGCCGTACACGTCGTCCATCGGGTAGAGCGGCGCTTCCACGGGCTTCGTGCTGATCGTCATCGGCTTTTGCCAATTCAGGTTCGCCACGATGCG
>JAFAKZ010000017.1 GCA_019234745.1 Burkholderiales bacterium | reverse complement strand
GCGGGCGGCAGCTCCATGCCCGGGATGATCGCCTCCACGCGCACGCGCGCCGAGCCCTTGTTGTTGAAGCCCAGGCGGTAGGCGGCAGCGTAGCTCATGTCCATCACGCGGCTCTTGCGGAAGGGGCCACGGTCGTTGATGCGCACGACCACCGTCTTGCCGTTTTCCAGGTTCGTCACCCGCGCATAGCTGGGGATGGGCAGGGTCGGGTGCGCGGCCGTGAGCTTGAACATATCGTAGCGCTCGCCGCTGGAGGTATTCTTGCCGTTGAACTTGCGCCCGTACCAGGAAGCGATGCCCTCGGCCGTGTAGGGCGTGGTGCTGCCCAGCGGGGTGAAGGTCTGCCCCATCACCGTATAGGGCTTGTTGGCATAGCGGTTCAGTTCCTCGACCTTTGGTACCGGTTCCGGAAGGGCATCAAGGTCGTAGGGCACGTCCATGATGGGGCCGTCGTCCGAGTAATAGCCGCCGTACTGCTTGGGAATCTGCTCGGGCTTGGCGGGCGGCAGGCTGCCGCTCGGCGGCGCGGCGACGGTGGTCTGCGGCGCCGGCTCGCGATGGCTGACGGGCGCCGGCATCTGCGTGGCGCAACCGGCCAGGAGGATGGCCAGGCCCAGTGCAGCGGTGCGTGCACAGTCGAAACGCGTAAGAAGGTTCATCCTAGATTCGGCAGCTGGTCGCTTCGAGTTATCGGAGACGCCGCATGAGGGTTGAGTTTCGTGGAGCCTGGGTCCGTCACCTATCGGGCGAGTACGCTCCGTGTCCGCCAGTACGCTTCTCGGGGCGCGGGGCGTCGTTGCTCCTCCTAGAAGGGGCCACACCTTCGTCGTCGTCGCGCCTAGCCCCACACCCCGATAAACGCACTGGCGAACCCGGCCGCCTGCCGAATCTAGGATCATTTCTTCATCAGTTTCTTGTCGCGATGGATGGCCATCAGCATACCGAAACCGATCAGGATTGACAGCGTGGCGGTGCCGCCGTAGCTGACGAGCGGCAGGGGTACGCCTACCACGGGCAGGATGCCCGACACCATGCCCATGTTCACGAAGGCATAGGTGAAGAAGGACAGCGTGAGGGCGCCGGCCAACAGACGCCCGAATTGAGTGGACGCCTGATTGGTGATCATCAAGCCGCGGCCGATCACGCAGATATAGAGGATGGACAAGAGCAGATTGCCCCACAGGCCGAATTCCTCGCCAAATACGGCGAAGATGAAGTCCGTCGTGCTCTCGGGGATGAAATCGAGCCGCGTCTGCGTGCCGTGCAGCCAGCCCTTGCCCAGGGGGCCGCCCGAGCCGATGGCGATGGTGGACTGGATGATGTGGTAGCCCTTGCCCAGCGGGTCCTGCATCGGGTCGAGCGCCGTGAGGATGCGCTGGCGCTGGTAGTCGCGCATATGCGTCCACACAAAGGGGGCAGACGCGGCGGCGGCCACGAACAGGCCCACCATCACGCGCCACGATAGGCCGGCCAGGAAGAGCACGTAGAAGCCGGCGGCAGCGATCAGTACGGCGGTGCCCAGGTCGGGTTGCTTTTGCACCAGGGCAGCCGGCACGAGAATCAGGATGGCGGCAATGACGAAGTGGCGGAAGCGCAGGTTGGCCTCGTGCCGCTCGAAATACCAGGCCAGCAGCATGGGCACAGCCAGCTTCATCAGTTCAGACGGCTGGATCTTGGTGATGCCGATATTGAGCCAGCGCTTGGCGCCGTTCGTGCTCACGCCAAATGCTGCCACAGCAATCAACAATAAGAGGCCCGTGACGTACATGGGCGGCGCCAGCATCATCAGTTGCGAGGGCTTGAGATTGGCCACGATCCACATGATGCTGAGCGAAACGATGACGGTGATCATCTTGCCCACGACCTTGTCCGGGTTCTGGTTCGAGGCCGAATAGACGGTCACGACGCTGAGCGCCGAGATCAGTAGGACGAACAGCAGCAGCCAGCCGTCCACCGGGTCGGCGATGCGCTTGAGGAGGCGTTTGATCCACATGTCGTCGGCCTCCCCTTACTGTGCCTGGGCCGGGTCGGGGCTAGGGGCGGACGCCGGGTCGGTGTCCTCGTCCGAGGCATCCGGCGTGGGCGTTGAGCTGGGGGCCGGCGTGGGCTGGCCCGGCACCTTACCGACCATATAGTAATCCAGCACCTGGCGCGCGATCGGTGCGGCGGCGGAAGCACCCCAGCCACCGTTTTCCACGATCAGTGCGAGTGCGATGCGCGGCTTGTCGGCCGGGGCAAAGGCGATGAACCAGGCGTTGTCGGTCAGCGCGTTGTGAACCTTGCCGATGATGTCCTTCTTGCCGTTCTTGACGCTATACACCTGGGCCGTACCCGTCTTGCCGGCCGATACGTATTCGGCCCCGCGGAAGGCGGCGGCGCCCGTACCTTCCTTGTTCACGCCGACCATGGCATCCTTGACGATGTCGATATTGGCCTGCTTCAGCGCAATGCGGCCGATGGGGGCTGGCGCGACGGGCGTACGCGCGCTCGTGGCCGGGTCTTCGATATAGCGCACGAGGTGGGGCCGGTGCACGATGCCATCGGCCGCCAGGATGGAAACGGCCTGCGCCATCTGCAGCGGCGTATAGGTGTTGAAGCCCTGGCCGATGCCGATGCTGACCGTATCGCCCGCCACCCATTTGCCGGCGGCCGGGTTCTTGCGGAAGGTCCTGCGCTTCCATTCCTGCGAGGGCAGCACGCCGGTTTTCTCGCCCGGCAGATCGATACCGGACTTCTGGCCGAAGCCGAACGGGGCCATGAAGTTGGAAATATTGTCTATCCCCATATCGTTGGCCAGCTGGTAGTAGTACACGTCGCACGAGGCCACGATGGAGCGGCGCATGTCCACCCAGCCGTGGCCGCCCTTGGCGTCATCGTTCCAGCGGTGGTTGCCGAGCTGGAAGAAGCCGGGGTCGGACATGCCCCACTGCGGCGTACGCTTGCCGATCTCCAAGGCGCCCAATGCCATGAAGGGCTTGAAGGTGGAGCCAGGGGCGTAGGTACCCTGGATGGCGCGGTCGTTGAGCGGCCGGTCCGTGGAGTCGTTCAACTCCTTCCAGCTCTGCGCGTCGATGCCGTCCACGAACAGATTGGGGTCGAAGCCGGGGCGGGAGACCAGCGCCAGGACTTCGCCCGTGGTCGGGTCCATGGCGACGAGCGCGCCGCGGTTGGTGCCGAAGGCCTGTTCGGCGATCTGCTGCAGCTTGATGTCGATCGAGAGGATCAGGTTGCTGCCTGCCACCGGCGGCGTGCGCTTGAGCGAGTTGATGGCGTGGCCGTTGGAATCGATCTCGACTTCCTCGTAGCCCGTCTTGCCGTGCAGCACTTCCTCGTAGCTCTGCTCCAGGCCGAACTTGCCCATGTGGTCCGTGCCCTTGTAGTTGGGCAGGAGCCCCTCGTCGTCCAGCTTGTCGAGGTCGTCGTCGTTGATGCGGCCGATATAACCCACCAGGTGCGAGGCCGACTCGCCCATGGGGTAGTAGCGGAAGGGCCGCGCCTTGATTTCCACGCCGGTGAAGCGGAAAGCCTGGGCGGCGAAGCGTGCCACCTCCTCATCCGTCAGCCGCACCTTGATGGGCAGGGACTCGAAGTCCTTGCTTTCGTCCATCAGCGTCTTGAAGCGGCGCCGGTCCTTGGTGGTGATCTCCACATACTGCGACAGGGCGTTGATTGTGTCTTCCAGGCTGTGTTCGAGCTTGGACGGCGTGATTTCCAGCGTATATTCGGACTGGTTGCGCGCCAGCACCACGCCGTTGCGGTCGTAGATATAACCGCGCGGCGGCGGGATGGGTACAAGGCTGATGCGGTTGGATTCGGCCAGTGTATGGTACTTCTCGTGCTGCATGACTTGCAGGTAGAAGAAGCGGCCGATCAACACCATGAAGCCCAGCACGACGCAGACAAGCGCTACCAGCAGGCGCAGCTGGAAGTTGTAGCGCTCGCCGTGGTGGTCGCGGAGGATGGTGCGGGACATGGACTACTCGATCTCGACGGGCTTTTCGACGCGCTGCGGGATTTGCAGCAGCTGCGAGAACAGCGGCCATAGCAAGGCACCCGTAAAGCTGCCGATAAAGAACAGCCAGCCAGGGAAGACGTGGTCGATGGCGAGGCGTACGAGCACCATGATGACCTGGTTCGCCAGCAACAATGGTGCGATGTAGAGCACCTGCTGCGTCATGGGGAACATGGCGAGCTGGCGCTGGCGGCTCAACACCAGCCAGCTGGTCAGGCAATAGGCCAGGCTGTGCTGGCCGAATACATTGCGGTCCACGATATCGAGCATGATGCCGAGCCAGAAGGCCCAGCCCACGCCCACCACGCGCGGCTGGTTCATGCACCAGTAGAGCAGCAAGAGGGCGACGAAATCGGGCAGCAGGTCGCGCGCAGCCGTACCCCAGGGGATGGACTGCAGCGCCAGTGCGATCACGAA
>JAFAKZ010000460.1 GCA_019234745.1 Burkholderiales bacterium | reverse complement strand
TTCTTGATCAGCGCTTCCGCATCGGCCACCACCACCTTGGTGTACTTGTCCTCGGCCTGGAAGTAGATGATGTCCGCCACGGCGATCAGGCGCAGGTTCTGGCCCAGGAGCGCCTTGATCCACTTGAGGTAGCCGCCCGCGGCTCCTGCCTGTACGCCCAGCGCATTGAGCGCATCCTGCAGCGATTCGCTGTTCTCCAGATGCGGGTCGCCCAGGCGTTCCTGGATACGCTCGACCGTGTCGGCCAGGCGTTCGGCGTTCACGGGCTTGAGGATGTAGTCGATGGCGCGCTGGTTGAACGCTTCCACGGCGTACTGGTCGTAAGCCGTGACGAACACGATATGGCAACGTCCGCACAGGGCGCGTGCAGCGTCCAGGCCTGTGAGTACGGGCATCTGGATGTCGAGGAAGACGAGGTCCGGCTCGTATTCTTCGAACAGCGTAAGGGCTTCCGCGCCGTTTTCCGCTTCGGCGACGATCTCCAGCTCGGGCCAAACCTGCTTGAGCCGGAAGCGCAGCAGTTCGCGCAGGAGCGGCTCGTCGTCCGCAATCAGGGCGCGGGTGGGGCGGGCGGGCTTAGTCATCCGCTTTCTCCGGAATCGTCATGGTGGCAATCACGCCATGCGGCTGGTTCTCTTCCAACGTCAGCCGGCCCGCCTCGCCATATAAGGCATGCAGCCGTTCGCGGATATTGCTGAGGCCTACACCCGTGCCCGGCGTGCCCACCAGGCCACGACCCGTGTCGCTCACGACGATATGCATGCTGCCGGCATCCGATGTGGCCGAGACGACAATCTCGCCGCCGTCGGCCGCCGGTTCCACGCCGTGCTTGATGGCGTTTTCGACCAGCGAGAGCAGCATCATGGGCGGGATGTCGCGTACGGCCAACTCGGGCGGGATCTCCATGCGGTACTGCAGGCGCCGGCCCATGCGCATCTGCAGGATGGCGAGGTAGGAGTCGGCCAGCTTGGCTTCCTGCCCCAGCGTGGTGTGCTGCTGGCGGATCTGCGGGATGGCGGCGCGCAGGTAGCCGGTGAGGTGGTCCAGCATGCGCGCAGCGGCGGGCGGATTGGTCTCGACCAGGAACTGCACGTTGGAGAGCGTATTGAACAGGAAGTGCGGCTCCACCTGGGCCTGCATCAAACGTAGCTCCGCCTCGATGGCCTGGCGCGACAGGCGCTGGCGCTCCACTTCAACCGCCTGCAGCGCTTCGCGGTTATGTGATTCGCGCATCTGGGTGATGAACAGCATGCTGACGAGCCAGCCAACCTGGCCCGTCCAGAAGGTGGACCAGATCACGCCGGCGGCGTGCTTCTGGTAGTAGGCGATGGTGTAAAGGCCAACCTCGATCTTCAGGACGATGTTGACCACGAGGCCCAGCAGGGTGCCCAGCGTCACGGCGCCCGTCAGCACCCAGTGCGGGTGCTTGCTCTGCCAGGGCTTGAAGCAGTTCACGAAATAGCCGATGGCGAAACCGGCCGTCTGCACCGTGATAAAGGGATGGATGAAGGGGCGCTCGTCGTCCACGCTCAGGAGCATGGAAACGGCCGTATTCACCAGAAAGACCAGTACAACACGCTGCCAGCGTACGTGAAAGCCGCTGGCGAGCATCTCGAGGATGCGTTGGAGGGATATCGTTGTCATGCGCTGACTGTAGAGATGGTGCCCGCACTATCCAAGCTTGAGTCGACAACCTGCCCGATGCGGGGATAACTGGTTGCCGGTGGCGATAAGGTGCAGCTGAATTGTGTAGTCAACCAGCGCTATGCAGCAGCTGGCCGGCCTTGTCGCGTACCTTCACGCTCACCGCTATGCCGCTGCGCACGCTTTGCGTGACGACGCAGAAGTCCTCGAACTGGGCGAGGATACGCTCCACCTGCTGCAGTTCGGCCGCGTCTGCCGCCAGGTTCAGCTCCACGTCCAGATTACCCACGCGGATGCGGCCTTGCTCGTTACGCGTCATGGTGATGGTGGCGGTAGTGCGCAGCGGGTCGGGCTGGTTCTTGTACTTGCGCATGGCGAACAAGAGGCTGGCCGACAGGCAGTTGGCCACGGCGGCGGCCAGCATCTGCTCCGGGTTCGGGCCCGTGTCGGTGCCGAGCGGCGCGCCTTCGTCCGTCTGCAGGCTGGGCATCATGCCGCCGAAATCGACCAGGAACTGGTAGTCCTTCTGCTGCGTCAAGGTCACGGTCATCTGCTTTACGTCGCTCATGGGGGCTCCTTGGGTCTGTCGATATTGGCGCTGCTCGCAGCTTACTGGATTTCACGTAGCAGGGCCGGTAGTTGCAATTCTTTGTAAATTCCCGGAAGGTAGGCAAGTCCGGCTCGCAGACGCTTGGTAATATACCTTTGTCCAATGGGACCGAGCCGCTCGTGCGGCCTTGTGGAATAGGATGGATGCGGCCCCTCACAGCCTGCTGACGTAGCATGCGCAATCTGAACGAGTTTTCGCGAAACGAATTACTGAAGTTGCAACCGCTGCGCGATGCGCTCAAGCAGGTGCGCAACGACCTTTGGCTGCATGCCTTCTGTTCGCGCAAGACACCTGCACTGACCCATTTCCTGAAGCAGAACGCGCAACTGCAGGGCCAGAATATCGGCCTGATCATCGCCTTCGAGCAGCCTTGGGCCCTGGAATGGTTGCTACGCCAGGCCGGGCGCCATCTGCACGATACGACGCTCTTGGTATTCGATAACTCGCGCTGCCAGTCGGCCCGCCGCGAAATTGCCGACGTGTGCCGGCGCCAACACACACCCTACCTTGCCCTGCCGTTCAATCGCACGCGCCATGTGAATCGTTCGCACGGCCTTGCCATGAGCTGGGTATACCGCAACGTCGTACGTGCGATGAAGCCGGCCCGCTTCGCCTTTATCGACCACGACCTGATCCCCGTGGACGAATTCCGCATGGACCAGCAGCTGGGCTCGCAGCCCTGCTACGGCCTGATCCATCCGCGCCAGTGGGGCTGGCACCTGTGGGCCGGGTATTCGCTGTTCGACTACGAGGAAGTGGCCGACCTGCCGCTGAACTTCCTGTACGACTTTTCGCGCGACCTCGACACGGGCGGGCGCAACTGGTCCTGCTTCTATCGCAACTATGCGCCGCAGGACTTGCGTGGCGCGGAGGACATCGTGTGGCAGCTCAAGGAGCCCGTTACAGGCGAGGTGCGTGGCGTCAACGTGATCGACCAGCGCTGGCTGCATATCGGCAGCATCAGCTACAACGACAATTTCCAGCCCAAGTTCAATTATTTCCAGCGCTTGGCGGCGGCGCTGGACGGCGGGGCCACGCTGGCAGAACTAAGAGTCGGCTGAAACGGCCGCACAAAACAAAAGAACCCGGACTCGTCCGGGTTCTTTTTGCGCATCGCCTGGCAGACATCAGCCCAGGCGCTTGGCGACCACGTTCCAGTCGACCAGCTTCCAGAAGCCTTCCAGGTAGTTCGGGCGGCTGTTGCGGTAGTCGATGTAGTAAGCGTGTTCCCATACGTCGCAGGTCAGGAGCGCCGTGTCGGCGGTCGTCAGCGGCGTGGCGGCGGCCGTGGTGTTCACGATGTCGAGCGAACCGTCGGCCTTCTTCACCAACCAGGTCCAGCCCGAACCGAAGTTGCCAGCAGCAGCCGTGTTGAACGCCTTCTTGAACTCGTCGAAGGTGCCCCACTTGGCGTTGATGGCGTCGGCCAGCTTGCCCGCAGGTGCACGCACTTCGCTGTTCGGGTTGGGGGCGAAGCCGAGCCAGTAGAAAGTGTGGTTCCACACTTGCGCGGCATTGTTGAACAAGCCACCGGCCGGCGCCTTCTTCACGATGTCCTCAAGGGACGCGTTCTCGTGCTCGGTGCCCTTGATCAGGTTGTTCAGGTTGGTGATATAGGTTTGGTGGTGCTTGCCGTAATGGTATTCCAGCGTTTCCTTGCTCAGGTGCGGAGCCAGGCCGTCAATTGCATAGGGCAGTTCGGGCAGCTTGTGTTCCATCTCAGGATTCTCCAGTTGTAAGTCGCCGCACGGGGCGAGTGTCTGATCAACTCGTAGAGCATAGCGCGTCGCGGCGCAGACGCCAATACTTGACTATTTTGCTGAGTTATTGCGGGGAGATGACAGCCAGCGGTCTGGCGCACGGCCGTTTTCGTTCCGAAATGGCCACAGGCGGGAGGCCCCGATACGTTGATCGGCCTGGGTTAAGCTATCATTGGGCCAAATAACCGATGACATGCCCAAGGTAACCATGATCTGGCTCGCCATTGCCTGTGCCCTCCTGCTGGAGCAGTTCCGTCCGCTCCCCCGTACCAATCCCCTTTATGCGGGCTACGCGGGCTTCTCCGACGCGGTCGAGCGCAACTTCAACGGTGGCCAGTACCAGCATGGCGTCGTCGCCTGGGTGATTGCCGTCGCCACGCCTACCGCTGTTGCCCTCATCATCTGGGGCGGCCTCTACCTTGAGCACCCCCTGCTGGCTTGGCTGTTCAGCGTGGCCGTGCTCTATATCACCATGGGGTTCCGCCAGTTCAGCTCGTCCTTCACGGGGCTTTCCGAAGCCTTGAAGGAAGAAGATATGGACAGTGCGCGCAAGCTCTTGTCCGTATGGACAGGCGAACCCGCCAGCGAGTTGAACGAGAACGAAATCTCGCGCCTCGCTATCGAGCAGGGCCTGATCGACTCCTACCGCCATGTATTCGGCCCGCTGTTCTGGTTTATCGTGCTTGGTCCGCTGGTCGGCCCGGCCGGCGCCGTGGCCTACCGTGCCGCCACGCTGCTGCAGGTGAAGTGGGGCGAGCGCGACCGCCGCCTGGGTGAGGCCTTCGGCACCTTTGCCGAGCGCGCCGCCGACGTGCTCGATTGGCTGCCCATCCGAGCCACGGCCGTTACGTTCGCCGTGATGGGCGACTTCGAAGATGCCGTCTACTGCTGGCGTCAACAGGCCGATCGCTGGGCCAGTGAGGCCTACGGTATCCTGCTGGCGGCCGGTGCCGGCGCAATCGGCGTGCGCCTGGGGATGCCGCTGCACCAGGAGCACACGGTGCGCTTCCGCCCCGAGCTTGGCCTGGGCGAGGATGCCGACCCGAATATGCTGGCCAGCGCCGTGGGCCTCGTGTGGCGTACCTTGTTGTTTTGGCTGGCAATTGTGCTGCTTGTATCCCTGGCATCGCATTTTTGAGGCCACATCAGGCGAAGCCAGGCAGTCGATATTCGCAATTGGTTCCAAAAATAGTTTAAAAAATGTGTCAACCGACTGCGCTAGGGCTGCGTTATTGCGGATGTCGGGCCGACAACCACTTCTGATGGTGGCCCGGACGATGTATCAAACCCCTTATCGATAAAGGACTTTGACATGACCAAGCTGCTCGCCGCTCTGATCGCTTCCGTTTTCGCCGCTTCCGTTTTCGCCGCTGACGCACCGGCCGCTCCTGCTGCTGATGCCAAGGCTGCTCCGGCTGCTGACGCAAAGCCTGCCAAGGCCAAGAAGCACCACCATGGCAAGAAGAAGGCTGAGAAGGCTGCTCCGGCCGCTGACGCAGCTCCGAAGCAGTAATTCGCTTCTAGCTTGCAAAAAAAGGACGGGTTATCCCGTCCTTTTTTCATTTCTCCGAGGCCTGCAAGTGCCCGGATGAGCGCACAGCTAATCGTGTACCGATTAGCCGCGGATCGCCAGCTTGTAACCTACCTTGAGCGCGCCGTGCGCAATGGACTTATTCCAGTGCTTGAGGTCGGAAACCGATACATCGTGCGCGCGGGCGATCTCGTCCAGCGTATCGCCACGCTTGACCACGTACTGCGTGCCCCGTTCACCCTGCCTGTCGTGGTGGCGTGATTCGCCATGGGCGACCTGTTCGCCGCCATCGCTTAGCTTCAGGGTCGTTCCCTCTGCCACACGGTCGCTGTGCAAGCCATTCATGGCGCGCAAGCTGGCCGGCTTGATGCCGTAGCGGCGGGCGATGGATGCGAGTGTTTCGCCGCGTGCGACGCGGTGCGACTTGGGCTGCGCCGCTGCCGGCGCGCCATCGTTGCTGCCAGCGACGGCGCCCGAGATCAATGCAGCCAGGTTCTGGCGATCGGATGCGTCGATGTCCGTGCGGATCGGTACCAGGATGGTCTGGCCCTTGGCTGTGCGAGCGTTACCCAGCTTGTTCACGTCGTTCAGCTCGGCTACCGACATGCCGAACTTGCCTGCGATGGCGGCAATTGACTCGCCGTGGTGCGTCACATAGGGTTGCCAGGACAGCAGCGGCTTGTCGTAGGTGCGCAGGTTTTCCTCGAAGGTTTCCACCTTCTCGGCCGGCAGCAAAAGCTTGCGGTCGTCCTTGTACGCGAACACGGGGCGGATCAGGCCTGGATTGAGGTGCAGGATTTCCTCGACCGAGGTATCGGCCAGCTTGGCGGCCAGCTGCACATCGATATGGCGGCCCGTGCTGACCGGTTCGAAGTAAGGCTTGTTCGGCATGTCCGGCAGGGTCAGGCCGTAGGCGTCTGGGTTCGCAATCAGGTTGCGGATGGCAATCAGCTTGGGTACGTAGCTGGCCGTCTCGTTTGGCTTGCGGATGCTGTCGAAGCTATCTTCCAAGCCGCGTGCACGCGTCTTGGCCAGTGCTCGGCCCACGCCGCCTTCGCCCCAGTTGTAGGCGGCAAGTGCGAGTTGCCAATCGCCGAACTGGTTGTACAGGTCTTGCAGGTAGTCCAAGGCCGCATAGGTGGCGGCCATCACGTCCTGGCGCCCGTCGTACCACCAGGTGCGCTCCAGGCCGTAGCGCTGGCCCGTGGAGGGGATGAACTGCCAGAGGCCGGAAGCGCGTGCTTGCGATTCCGCATGCGGCATGAAGGCACTTTCCACGATGGGCAAGAGCGCGATTTCCGTCGGCATGCCGCGCTTTTCCACTTCACCCACGATGAAATACAGATAACGGCGCGAACGCTCGGCCACGCGCTGCATGTATTCCGGTTTGCTGGCATAGAAGCGTTCGGCCTGGCGTACCTGTGGCGTGTCGACGTCGGCGAGCTTGAAGCCTTTGCGCAGGCGTGCCCACAGGTCGGCCTGGGCGGCGGCGCTCATATCGGCACTGGCAGGCGGGCTGTCGCTTGCCGTGTTGTCGGGTATCGCGATGACGGGGAGGGCAATCGTCGGCGTCACGCTGCGCGGCGCCTTTGCGGGTGCCGGGCTGCCGTCATTTGCTGGAGCGCTGGCTGGTGCGGCCGGGGCGGCGCCGTCGGTCGCCGCAGCGGCCGAGGCCGATGCAGCGATAGGCTGTGCCGGTGTGGCGTCGTCGGCCAGGGCGGCGGGCGCGAACAGGGTCGCGACACAGAGGAAAAGCGGAGCGAGTCTGAAATCGATACGCGGCATAGCTACCAAATAAAAAAGACATGTCGCAGCGCGGATACGTGAGACATGTCTGTTTAGACAATTGACGGGATGGTACGGCGCAGAGCCGCCTGCGTCAACGGAAAATGTCCTTAAAAATCAAACCGCAAAGGCGAAATGGACAGTGGTTGGCGCGATTGGTTCATACAAATATGTCCTTCCAGCGCCGGATTGCGCCGAACACCTGGGCCGGACTACCGTTCGTCGCTCCATGCTTCGCGGCGGCCGCGGCCACGGTCGGCTGCGCCCAGCGTAGAAAGGGGTTGGTAGCCCGCTCCAGGGCGATGGTGGAAGGCAGCGTGGGCGCGCCACGCAGGCGCGTGGCCGCATCGGCGGCTTCGCGCGCGGCAAGGGCCGCGTTGTCTGGCTCCACGGCCAGCGCAAAGCGCTGGTTGGATAGCGTATATTCATGGGTACAGTAGACACGCGTATCGTCGGGCAGGCCGGCGAGCCGCGCGAGCGAGGCCTGCATCTGCTCCGCCGTGCCCTCGAACAGGCGGCCGCAGCCGCACGCGAACAGCGTGTCGCCGCAGAACAGGATGCCGTCGGCGAAGTAGGCGATATGATCCAGCGTATGGCCTGGTACGGCGAGGATGGTGAAGCGTAGGCCGAAATCGTCCAGCACCAAGGCGTCGCCATCGTGGAGCGGCCGCGTGACGAGCGCGATGGAGTCTGGCCCGTACACGGGGCAGGCCCAACGCTCGGCGAGCGTAGCGACGCCACCCGTGTGGTCGGCATGGTGATGGGTAAGCAGGATGGTGGCCAGGTTCAGGCCAAGGGCTGCGAGCGCGGCCTCGACCGGTTCCGCATCGCCTGGGTCGACCACGAAGGCCTGGGCGCCGTCATGCCCCAGCCAGACGTAGTTGTCCTTCAGGATGGGAACAGGCAGGATAGTGAGCATGGATTCCTCCTTTGATGCCAGCGCAAACAGCCGCGCCACCGATTTGGCCCGCGACGAGGCGTTCGCTGCATGGCTTGCGTCGCCGCTTGGGCAATATATGCTGGAGCGCGAGCAGCGCTTCTTCGACCGTACGGTCGACGATTTGTTCGGCTATTACGCCGTGCAGCTTGGCCAACCGACCATCGACAGCCTGCGCGCCAACCGCATGCCCACCCGTGTGCTAGCCGGCCCCGGGCCTGCAAGCACCGTGCGCTGCGATCCGGCGCAACTGCCGTTTCCCGCTGCCAGCGTCGATCTGCTGACCTTACCACATACGCTGGACTTTCACGCCGACCCGCGCCAGGTGCTGCGCGAAGCGGAGCGCGTTTTGGTGCCGGAAGGGCGCATCCTGATCACGGGATTCAACCCCTGGAGCCTGTGGGGTGCAACGCGACTGTATCGGCGCCGCCACGGCATGCCATGGCAGGGGCATTTTCTCAGCCTGCCGCGCGTGAAGGACTGGCTGGCGCTCCTGGGCCTGGAGCCGGCGGGTGGTCGGATTGCCTGCTACGCCCCCCCGTTCGCTAGCGGTGCATGGCTGGAACGCTTTGATTTCATGGAGTTTGCCGGCAATCGCTGGTGGCCAGTGGGCGGCGCATTGTACTGCCTGGAGGCCGTGAAACGGGTGCGCGGCATGCGCTTGATCTCGCCTGCCTGGCGCCGCGCCAAGCGCCTGGGCACCGCCGTCGCCGTCGGCGCACCCGACCGGCAGCAGCCGCAACCGTGCGATTCGCGCGGCGAGATTGGCAGGGGTTGAGCTGCTCGCTACAATGCTGCGAGTTTGGGCAGCGCAGTACGGGTTACGAGCGTCCTATCATCGACCGCACGTTACCAGGCTCCCATGGGGATATTCGAACGGGAGGTGACGATGCAAGGTAAGCAATGGTGGTTGGCGCTGGGCACGGCCCTGACGCTGTCCATGTCCGCTCACGCAGCCGGCGACCCGCAGGCTGGGGCGAGCAAGAATTCAATGTGCGTGGGCTGCCATGGCATTCCCGGCTACCACACGGCGTTCCCCGAGGTGTACAGCGTGCCCAAGCTGGGCGGCCAACATGCCGAGTACATCGTCGCGGCCCTGAAGGAATACAAGTCGGGCGCGCGCAAGCACCCGTCCATGCGTGGCATCGCCGAGCAGCTTTCCGACCAGGACATGGAAGACCTGGCCGCCTACTACAGCGCGAAGAAAGAATAGGAAGAGCGAATGATGAAGACTTCCCATATCACGCTGCTGCTGGCGCTCGCCGGTATCGCCCTTGGTGCCCAAGCTGCCGACCCGGCCGCGGGCCAAGCGAAGGCTGCCCAGGTGTGTGCCGCTTGCCACAATGCGGACGGCAACAGCTCGAACCCGCAATATCCCATCCTCGCCGGCCAGCATCCGGACTATATCCGCAAGGCGCTGCACGACTACAAGTCGGGCGACCGCAGCAATGCGATCATGGCGCCCATGGCGCAGGCCTTGAGCGAGGCGGACATCGAAAACGTGGCCGCCTGGTTCGCGTCGCAGCCCAGCAAGCTGAACCAGCAACGCTGATCGTCTGCACAAAGTCGTACCGACGCCTGGGCCAGCCCAGGCGTTTTCGTTTGCCACCTCCTTCAGAGAATGCAAGGAAGACGACGATGAAAGTCTTACCGACTCCACCGATATTGGACGACGGCCAGGTGCGCCTGCGCTTGGCTGGGATCGACGACGTGCCGGCCATTGTGCGCTACTACTCGGACAACCGTGCTGCGCTCAAGCCCTTCGAGCCAAACCGCGGCGACGCTTTCTACACGGAACCATTCTGGCAGGCGCGCGTCGTGTCGAACCGGTCGCAGTTCGATCAGGGCACCGGCGCCTGCCTATTCCTGTTCGAGCCGGACGACAAGACCGTTGTCGGTACGATCAATATCTCCAACGTAGTCGGCTACCCGCTGCATGGCGCATTGCTGGGGTACTCGCTCGCCCGGTCGCACTGGGGGCGGGGGCGCATGCACCAAGCGCTGACGATGGCGCTGGGCTGGGCATTCGATCACTTCAACCTGCATCGCATCGCGGCCAACCACCTGCCCGACAATGAGCGCAGCGCCCGCGTGCTGGCCTCGCTCGGCTTTGTGCGCGAGGGCTATGCGGCGAACTACCTGTTGATCGATGGTGCGTGGCGCGACCACGTGCTGAACGCGCTGACGGCCAAGCAGTGGCAGGCGCGCGACTACACGCGTGAACTGGTGATCAACGGCACTGGCATGCCCGCAAGTGATTGAAAATATATAAGTAGTTGATGTTGCAATTCGCTTCTTGCCTCCTAGGATGTAGGGATAAGACCGATACAGCATAAGAAGAAGTGAATATACGGCGACTTCCATGGGGAGGCGCTGATCCCTGAAATGGATCGGCGCGCCCTCTATTGAGGGGAGGAGCATGAGCAATGTATTTTCCCAACTGTTCGGGGCGGGCGCCTTTGTCCCACACGGCTACTGCTTTGCCTGGTCGCCCGGTCTCCTGAACCTATTCGTCGTGGCCAACAGCGCCATCTGTCTGGCCTACTTCAGCCTTCCCATTTTCCTTATCACGCTCAGCCGGCGCAGGCCCGACATGCGCGCCGGCAAGATGTTGTGGATGTTCGCGGCCTTTATCTTCCTGTGTGGCCTGACTCATCTGCTCGATATCATCACCATCTGGTACCCGCTCTATTGGCTGACGGGTTGGGTGGAGCTCGCCACGGGCGTGATCTCCATTGGCACGGCAGTACTGCTGTGGCGCACATTGCCCCGGCTGATCGCCTTGCCGAGTACTTCGCAGCTGGCCGACGCGAATCGCAAGCTTTCCGAACAGATGGATGCCTACCGCAGCCAGGAGGCGGCATTGCGCGCCAGCGAGGAGCGCTACCGCGAGCTGTCGGAGAGCTTGGACATCAAGGTGCGTTCGCGCACTGCCGAGTTGGCCGATGCGAACAACCGCCTGCAGCGCGAGATTGACGACCGAGAGCGGACTCAATATGAGCTTGAGCTGAGCAACCGCAAGCTGGAGCAAGCGCTTAGGCAACAGGCGGCACGCTCCAACGATATGGAACAGCTCAACCGCATGGGCGACCTGCTGCAAAGCTGCGTGGCCATGACCGAGCTGACCCAGGTGCTGTCGAGCTTCGCCGCCGGTTACCTGGACGCGGCCATGGGCGCCATCTACGTGATCGACTCGCAGGACGATATCGCTACCGTGACGGCGAGCTGGGGTGACTTGCCCGAGGTAGAGCGTGTGATTCCTACGGCCAGCTGCTGGGGTTTGCGGCGCGGGCAGATCCACCCGGCCGACCAGTTGCAGCAGGGCCTGGTCTGTCAGCACGTGAGCGACGGTTCGGAGCACTGCTGCATACCGTTGATCGCCAATGGCGAAACGCTGGGCCTACTGCACCTGCGCCGGCAGCATGAACACCACGATCTGGCCTTCCTCGACGGCGTGGCCAAGCGCGCAGCGCTCGCCATGATAGGCATGCGCACGCGCGAGGCGTTGTTCAACGACGCCACGCACGACCCACTGACGGGGTTGTTCAACCGGCGCCACCTGGATGAAGAGTTGCACGAAGCGGAACGGCGCGCGCGGCGCAGCAACCGGCCCGTGGGCGTGATGATGCTGGACATCGACCACTTCAAGCTGATCAACGACACGTACGGCCACGAGGTGGGGGACACCGTGCTGCGCGAGGTAGCCGAGTGCCTGCGTGCCGGCCTGCGTAGCGGCGACGTGGCGTGTCGCTACGGCGGCGAGGAATTTACCGTGCTGCTCGCGGGGGCAAACTTGCAGGTCACGCAGCAGCGTGCCGAGCATTTCCGCCAGATTGTGGAAGGCATGACCATTCCCTACCGCGACGTGATTATCCGCATCACCTTGTCCGTCGGCATCGCCGCCTTCCCGGAAAGTGCCGACCATATCGGGCAGGTGCTGAGCCTGGCGGATCAGGCGCTGTACAGTGCCAAACATGGCGGGCGCAATCGCGTGGCCTACGTGTAGCAGTTCAGTTGGTGGCAACAAAAAAGGGTAGCCGGTCGGCTACCCTTTGTTCGCTGTGCAAACTACTTCAATTGAAGGCGTTTGTCTGCATTTGGGCGACGGCGAACGTGCCCGTGCTGTTACCCACAAGCGCGTAGGTATAGAGGCCACCCGCAACCACCGCCGTCGGCGTGTTGCTGTCGAAGTTGTTGATCAGAATAGTGCCATGGTTATTGGCGTTCAGGAACGAAATCTTGTGGTCTCCCACTGTTTCCGCGTTGGTCGCCGTTGCCGTGCCAGACGCGATGGCAAGTGTCGCGCCGGTGGTGGGATCCAGCAGGTAGGCTGATTCAATGGTGATGCTGATGGAAGACGATTGTGCATCCCCCGGCGTCGTCGCGTTGACGAAGGTCATGCCGCAGTCAGCGCCATTGCTCAGCGGCAGGTTGTTGTCGATCAAGACCAGTGATGTCGGATTCGCCGACGTGGACGGCGAGGTGGAATAAACGGCGTAGTCCTGGCCGCCGACAAAGGTCTGGCTGACGGTCAGGTAAGTGTTCGACGTCGAAGCGGTGCTTGCCTGGAACTGTACCGTGACCTTGCCAGCGGGGACAATGAAATACGAGGTAGGCGAGCCGAAGGTGGCCGAAGCCTTCGTGATCCCGTTGATCAGGATATTGGATGTCGGGGCGGGCGCTACGCCGGTCAGGTCCGAGCTGCCTTGAACCGCACGAATGCGGGTGAGATTGTTAGTCAGGATGACCGGGTCGCCCGACGGCGTCACAAGCATGACGGTCGGCAGGGTGGAGCTGCCCAGCGAATAGGTCACCACAGTGTAGGCGCCACCATTTGCAAGCGAAATCTGGTCCGTGTCGAAAACGACATTTCCCGCCTTGTCGGTCAAGCGAAGACGGAACGTACCGGAGGATGCGCCGGCCGTGTAGTTGGTGATGCCGACGCCGGACGCACTCCAAATCAGCTGCGCGGCGGTCAGGTCCGAACCATTGCCAAGCGGCGTCGTACTCGTACCGGTTGGGGTCAGATACATATTGTACGTGGCGGGCGCCATCGTATTCAGCATGCGGATGATGTACTGGCCGCTGTTGACCGTCTGCGGGTCGTCGTTGACGAGATAGGTACCGAGTGTAGTCGTCGACGTCGTCGAACCAGAGGCTGGATATACATAGCACGTGTAGTGGGAACCTTGTGCTGGAGACAGCGTTGCCGTGCCGTATGCCGCATTGGCATTGGTCGAGCCGTAGGGAAGCAGGGAAATGACGTAGGTGCCTTCCCAATCGATCTGCTGGTACTCGGAGAACGCACCGTTCGGCGTGCCCGTCGAGGTCGTGTCCAGCGTCATGCTGTTGTTCAGCACGGAGCCCGTGGTGCTGCCGTTGTAGATCGTCGTCGTGAACTTCTGGCCCGTGGCGACGCTGACCATGCGCACATACGGGCGGATGTTGCTGCTGCTGCCCTTCAACTTGCAACCGCTCACCACACCTGCTGCGCCGACGCCGGCCGCGCTGGTCGCCATCAACTTCATAAACGAACGTCTTTGCATTTAACCTTCTCCAGTCGAAATCGGTGTGCTTTTGCCGCCACCACGGGCGACAACAGCGCATTAGGC
>JAFAKZ010000167.1 GCA_019234745.1 Burkholderiales bacterium | reverse complement strand
CCTCATATTAGTCTTTAATTTCTGTAACGACAGAAATTTCGGAAAATCCATGCAACTCAGCCCAACCATGCAGAAATACATCCTCCACTGGGGCGAGATGGGTACCCGCTGGGGCGTGAATCGCACAGTGGCGCAGATCCACGCGCTGCTCTTCCTCAGCAACCAACCGCTGCATGCCGAAGAAATCAGTGAAACGCTGGGTGTGGCCCGCTCGAATGTGAGTACCAGCCTCAAGGAGCTGCAAAGCTGGGGCCTGACACGCATCACCCATGTACTGGGTGACCGGCGCGACCATTTCGTGGCGCATAGCGACGTGTGGGACATCTTCCGCGTGATTATGGAAGAACGTAAGCGGCGCGAGATCGACCCGACGCTGACAGTCCTGCGCGAATGCGCCATCGAGGCGGCGGAGGACACAGCCATGGAAGCGCAGACGCGGGTGAAGATGGACCAGGTGCTGGCTTTTCTGGAAATGCTGGCCAGCACCTACGAGGACTTCAAGCACCTGCCGCCCGCCACCGTGCAGCGCTTCCTGCGCATGGGCGGCAAGGTAGCGCGCTTCCTGGGGCCGGACGACAGCGATGTCGGTGACGACGGCTGGCGCGCGCTGTGAATGTTGCGATAGACAGGGAGTGAAGCAATGGCTGACTACACAGTACTCTACGACGGCGCCTGCCCCATCTGCGTCAAGGAAATGCGCAAGATCGCCGGACGCGACCAGGCGCGGCGCCTGGCCTTTGTGGACATCGCACATCCGGACTTCGATGCAGGTCGCTACGGCACGACGTATGAAGCAATGATGGCGCAGCTACACGCGGTCGACGGCGCGGGCCGCCTGCTGATCGGCATCGATTGCGTGTCGGCCATCTATACGGCCGTGGGCCGGGGTTGGCTGGTGTGGCCCCTCAAGATCGAGCAGACCAAGCCGATCTGGCGTTTTCTCTATCGGCTGTTTGCACGCAACCGCTACCGCGCGAGCAAGATGCTCGGCTTGCGCTGTGAAGGCGGTACCTGCGATCTGCGTTATCACTGATTTTTTTGCCTATTGATTTCTGTTTATACAGAAATAAGGAAAGCAAGATGCATATCTTAGTGACAGGGGCGAGTGGCATGATCGGGCGGGCAGTGCTCCGTCGCCTGCTCGCGGCCGGCCACACCGTGCGTGCGACTTGCCGCCGCCCGCCTGCGCAGGCACAGGACGGCGTCGAGTGGCTTGCCGCCGATATGGGCGAGCTACGGCACCCGGACGACTGGCAGGCGCTGCTGGACGATGTGGATGTGGTGATCAATACGGTCGGCATTTTCCGCGACGGCCCGGGTCAATCGATGGATGTCGTACACCACCTCGCGCCTGGCGCCCTGTTTGAGGCGTGCATGGGACTGCCCGATTGCCGCGTGATTCACGTCTCGGCCGTCGGCGCGACCGTGGACGCGCCTACCGCCTACTGGCGCACTAAGGCATTGGGCGATGCGGCCCTGATGCGCAGCACGCTGGATTGGGTGATCGTGCAACCGTCACTCGTCTACGCCCGCGATGGGATCAGCAGCCTGGTCTTCCTACGCATGGCGGCCAGCACGCCGATGTTCTATCCCGCCGACGCAGGCGATGTACAGCCTATCCACTTGGACGATCTGGCCGACCTCCTGGTTAAACTGGTCGAGGCGAGGGAAGTTACACGCCGAATCATCCCCGCCGTCGGACCTCGTGCCTTACCCTTCCGCGACTACCTGCTGACCTTGCGCGGCGGCATGGGCATACACAGCACGACGCCCGTTCCCGTCCCAGCGCTCCTCACGGCATTTGCCGCCAGCGTTGCCGCCTATCTGCCGGACAGCTTGCTGAGACCAGACAGCCTGACCATGCTGCGCCAGGGCAATACGGCAGACTCCGCCGCGGTAGGCACGCTGCTCGGGCGGCCACTACGCGATCCCACTACGTTTGCCGCCGCGGGGCTGCGCGCCGGCGCCGCAGTTGCAGCGTGGCGCCCCTTGGCCCGCTTGGCGCTCGCAGTCGTCTGGCTGTGGACGGCCTGGGTAGCGCTAGCCATGCCTGCCGCCGGCCTCGCCCTGCTGGCGGAGACGCATCTACCACAGAGCTGGCATTGGCCGACGCTGCTGGCGGGCGGCACCATCGACGTGCTGTTCGGCGTCCTCACCCTGGTCCGCCCACGGCGCACATTGTGGCTGGCGCAGATCACGCTGATCTTCACCTATACGGCCATCATCACCATCACGGCGCCGCACTGGTGGCTGCACCCGTTTGGGCCCGTCAGCAAGAATCTGCCCATCCTGGCGCTATTGTTTCTGTTGTATCAGATCGAAGAGAGGTGACCATGGACTACCTCACCCTCAAATGGCTGCACATCCTCTCGGCCACCTTTATGTTCGGCACGGGCTTCGGTACAGCCTTCTATATGTTCTTCGCCAACCGCAGCGGCAATGTGGAGGCCATCGCCGTCGTCACGCGCTGGGTGGCACGGGCGGACTGGTGGTTCACCACACCGGCCGTCATCTTCCAGCCCCTGTCTGGCCTATGGATGGTCCACCTAGCGGGCTTCGCCATGACGGCGCGCTGGGTAGTCTGGGCAGTAGGCCTGTATGCACTGGCAGGTGCCTGCTGGCTGCCCGTGGTGTGGCTGCAACTACGCATGCGCGATATGGCGGCCGATGCGAGTGCCAACAAGCAGTCGCTGCCGGCCAAATACTGGCGCTACGAGCGCATCTGGACGGTGCTCGGCTTCCCGGCCTTCGGCGCCCTCATCGTCGTGTATTGGTTGATGGTCAACAAGCCGATGTAATGGACCTCCAGGAGCAAATCATGTCCACGCCCTTCCTCGCCCTGGCGCTTACCCTGCTCACCGCACAAGGACTACTTGGCGCCTTCGATACCCTCTATCACCACGAACTGACAGTCGCCCTGCCGCGCCAGCGCGCGGCAGTGCCAGAACTGCGCATCCACGCCACGCGCTCCCTGCTCTATGGTGCCGTGTTCGCCGCCATGGCCTGGCTGCAGTTCCACGGCGCCTGGGTGTGGCCCATCGTGCTGGTGGTACTCACGGAAATCGGCCTGACGCTGTGGGACTTCGTGGTGGAAGACGCCACGCGCCGCCTACCTGCCAGCGAGCGGATTACGCACACGGTACTGGCCATCAACGGCGGCGCCCTGTTCGGCTTCTACGGCTGGCAACTGTGGCAGTGGCATGCGCTGCCGACCGGTATCAGCCTAGCGCATGCCGGTGCCTTCCAGTGTGTGCTAAGTGTATTCGCGGCCGGTGTATTCGCCTCGGGTATACGCGATGGCCTAGCGGCACGCGATCTGACCCAGGCGGCGGACACGCGCAACGCCTTCGCCCGCCTGCCGTTCCAGCGTGTACTGGTGACGGGCGGCACAGGCTTCATCGGCAGCGCGCTGGTGGGCGAATTGATCGATGCAGGCCACGCCGTCACCGTTCTGTCGCGCGATACGGGCAAGGCAGCACAGCAGTTCGGCGGCCGCGTACGCTGTGTCGGCAGCCTGGACGATATCGACGCAGCCGACCCCTACGATGTCGTGGTCAACCTGGCCGGCGCCCCCATCGTCGGCATGCCATGGACCGAGAAGCGCCGCGCCCTGCTGCGCCAAAGCCGCATCGGCACGACCCAAGCGCTAGGCGCCTGGCTGGCCCGCACACAGCACGCACCGCGCGTGTGGATACAAGCCTCCGCCATCGGCTACTACGGTTCACGCCCGGCAGCGGAGTTGCTTGACGAAACGAGCATGGCGGGCAAGGGATTCGCCACCGACCTCTGCCGCGAATGGGAGGCCGCTGCCCGCGCCGCGCTACGGCCCGAGGTACGGCAGGTCACCCTGCGCCTGGGCATTGTATTTGGCCCCGGTGGCGCACTGCCGCAATTGCTGCGCCCCATCCAGTTCGGCTTGGGCGGTCGCATGGGCGACGGCACGCAAGTCATCAGCTGGATACACCGCGCCGATCTGCTCGATATCATGGCGCAGGCCATGGAAGACGACAGCATGCAGGGCGTATACAACGCCACGGCGCCGCAACCCATCTGCCAGGAAGAATTCGCCTTCACCGCCGGACAGGTCCTACGCCGCCCTATCTGGTTCCCCATCCCTGCCGCGCCGCTACGCTGGCTGCTGGGCGAGATGGCCGAGCTATTCTTTGATGGTCAGTGCGTGCTTCCCTCAAGGCTGATGGCGGCCGGCTACCTGTTCCGCTACCCCGACGTGCGTAGCGCGCTGGAAGCGGAAATCACCTACCGTGCTTAGGGCCTGTTTCCGCTTGAATACGATCCGGGGAAATAGTGTGAGAAGGCCCTAACCATGTCGCTTTATCAATCAGTTCTCGGCGACGCCTTCGCCAATCTGGCCCCGGCACTTCAGGCCTTTTACCTGCAGCCGGGGATGCTGTGGCAGGGCGTCGCCGACGTGTACTGGACGCCCAACCCGCTGCTGCGCACGCTGCTGCGACTGACACCCCTGCCGCGCGAGGGTCAGCGTATCGCGCTGAGTTTCAGACTGGTGCCGATGCGTGGCTACGAGTGCTGGGAACGACACTTTGCCGGCCGGCGGGCGCCGTCGCGGCAATGGGCCGACGGCGCGCACATCATCGAGCTGTTCGGCCCTGGCCGCATCCGTCTCGCACAGACCGTCGTGAATGGTGAGCTGGCCCAGTGGTCACGCGGCGTGCAGTTGTTCGGCATCCCCATACCCGCGGCTTGCGCACCCACCATCAACGCACGGCAATGGGCCGTCGGCCCGGTGCAGCATTTCGATGTGCATATGCGCCTGTTCGGCAGGACAGTACTGCGCTACGCCGGCCACCTGCAGCCCAGCGCCTGACCAAACTCAAGCCGATACAGTTCGGCCCCTCCGACATGCAAGGGTATTCGGCCTGGCGGCGCGTTCTGCTAACCTAGGCAGCGCATCAGCCAAACACATAAATCGAAGACGCGTGGCAGCGCTCCGTGCGCCACGGAGGAGAGGAATACCATGAAGAAAGCCATCATCGGCCTGGTGGCCGCACTGGCCACCGGCCTACCCATTGCACGAGCGGCAGACAGTGCGCCCGCCTCGCTGACCATCGACAACGCCGACCTCAAGGGCAATCTGTTCGTTCCCACGGCAGACGGGTGGCATGCGGCCGTCCTCGTGCTGGGCGGTTCGGAAGGGGGCAATGCCTGGGCCCGCAGCGTCGCGGCTGCGCTGTCCGCACAGGGCTATGTCGCCTTCGCAGAAAGCTATTTCAAGGCCCCCGGCCTGCCCGACAAGCTGCAGGAGATTCCCCTGGAGCGCTTTCGCGCCGGCATCGACCTCTTGAGCACCCGCCAGGACGTCGACCCGGCCCGGGTCGGCGTGCTGGGCCTATCGAAAGGCGCCGAAGCGGCCCTGCTGATCGCCGCGCACGACGCGCGCATCCACGCTGTGGTGGCAGGCTCGCCGGCCGATATGGCTTTCGAGGGCATCGACCGCTCAGGCAAGAGCCATCTCGGCTCCTGGAGCCTGGACGGCAAGGCGTTGCCCTATGCACCGTTCACGGCATGTGCATGCCAGTCGCTCGCCGAGCTGTACGCGAAGTCGCGCGAGGCGGACAAGGATGCAGGGACGCAGATTCCCGTCGAAAGCATCAACGGCCCCATCCTGCTGCTATCCAGCGCCGCCGACCAGGTCTGGCCCTCCAAGACCATGGCAGAAGCCATCGACGCGCGCCAGCATGCCAAGGGCTTCCGCTTTGCCGTGCGACAGCTGGAATACCCGCAGGGCGGCCACTTCTCCCTGGGCCTCGTACCCACGCCGGAGGATGCCAAGGACGACGCCGACTTCGGCGGCGGTACGCCGGCCGGCGTGATCGCCGCGCGCAAGGACGCCTGGCCCAAGGTGCTCGACTTCCTAAATGACTCGCTCAAGCCGGCGCGCTGATCGACCGCATTCCACCCTGGTGATACCGATGACGCAAGGCCGCCTGCACCTCCCGCCCAATTTCCGCCCCACGGAAGTGCTCGCCTTCCATGCGCGCGATCCGGAGCGAAGGGCGGAGCGGGTGGTCGGCGCGCAGTTGGAAAAGGCGCTGGTCGTGTCGGGCCAGCCAGTAGTACTGCGCGTCGCACTGGAAGGCGACGCGGCCAGCTACGCATCGGACAGGCCAGATACCTTGCGCGGCGAGGTCCTGCGACACATCGTTGCTGGCCTGCTCGGGCTCAACGCTGACCCCGGCCCGTTCGAAGCGCGGGCCAGCCAGGACCCGCTGCTCGGCCCCGCCGTACGCCAGCAGCGCGGACTGCGCATCCCGCAGACGGCCACGCCGTTCGAGGCCATCACCTGGGCGATTACCGGGCAGCAGATCACGTTGGGTTTCGCCATCACCCTGCGCCGGCGCCTGATCGAGGCCGTTGGCCTACCCGCATCGGGCGACCTCATCGCCTACCCAGAAGCGGCGCAGGTGGTGAAGCTAACGGCGGACGAACTAGGTGCCATGCAGTATTCGCGCGCCAAGGCGGACGCGCTGTTGCGCGTGGCTGCCATGGTCGTCGACGGTGAACTGGATTTCACGGCCTTGGCCAAGCTGCCGGCCGAACAGGCGCTCGCCAAGCTCGTCGCCATCAAGGGCATCGGCCCCTGGACGGCCCATTACACGCAGATGCGCGGCCTGGGCATGCTGGACTGCTCGCTGCATGGCGACGTGGCCGTGCGCAAGGCCATCAGCCGATTGCGTGGGGATGGGGTGAGGGTGGAGCAGAAGGAAGCCGAACGCATCCTGGCCGCCTATGCGCCCTATCGCTCATTGGCGGCGGCGCATTTGTGGGCTAGTTTGCGGACCTTCAGCGCATAGGCTGTAGGGGCATTTGTAGGTCGGAAAAGCGAAGCGCCTTCCGACGCATGGAATGTTAACTTGAGGTGATGCGGACCGTCTGTTCGCTGACGCAACTATGGCGAAAGCTGGGACCGGTAGCGCACTACTCGCGATTCCATGCGTCGGAAGGCGCTTCGCTTTTCCGACCTACAAGTTACTGGCCCGGCTTAGGCAAGCACCATCACACCATCCGCCTCAACCAACGCCCCCTTGGGCAGCGCAGCGGCCTGAATGGCAGCACGGGCCGGGTACGGCGCTTCGAAGTACTCGCCCATGATCTCGTTGAGCTTGGCGAAGTTGCCGAGGTCGATCACGAACACGCCCAGCTTGACGATGTCCTTCAGATCGCCGCCCGCAGCCTGGCACACGGCGCGCAGGTTCTTGAACACTTGGTGGGCCTGGGCTTCGAAGCCGTCCACCATCTCACCGCTCACGGGGTCCAGGCCGATCTGGCCGGACAGGTAGACGGTGTTGCCGACCTTAACGGCTTGGGAGTAGGTGCCGACGGCCTTGGGGGCATTGCCGCTGTGGATGATCTGCTTGCTCATGGTTAGCTCCGTTGGGTTGATTGTCTTCGTTTGTTGTCAGGCTTCACTGCCGTCGTGGGGCAGGAACAGTTGCAGCAACTGGTTCTGGTAACGCCGCCCGCGCTCGCTCGGGGCGATGCGGCGGAAGTCCCGCTCGATCAGGCCCAGGCGCTCAGCTTCGTGCAGTGGCATTTCGATCACATTAAGCGGCAGGCCCGTGCGTTCGCTGAACAGCGTCACCTCGAAGCCTTCGGCCAGGCGCAGGGCGTTGAGCATGAATTCGAAGCCCAGGTCGCTGTGCGCAATGGGCTCATCCAGCTGGTTCGCGTTTCCCGCCGCGATCGCTTTGAGATAGGCGGCCGGCTGCTTGTATTTCTGCTGGCGGATGATGCGGTCGTGGAAGCTCAGCTTGCCGTGCGCGCCGGCGCCGATGCCCAGATAGTCGCCGAAGCGCCAGTAGTTGAGGTTGTGCTCGGCGGCGTGGCCGGGCTTGGCGTAGGCGGACGTTTCGTAATGGGTAAAGCCTGCGTCCGCCAACCGCTTGGCAATACGCTCCTGCATCTCAGCAGCCGTATCGTCGTCCGGCAACGCGGGCGGGTAGCGGTAGAAATAGGTGTTCGGCTCCAGCGTCAGGTGGTAGCAGCTCAGGTGCGTGGGCGCGAAGCTCAACGCCGTTTCCACGTCGGCCAGCGCCTCCTCCACCGTCTGGCCCGGCAGCGCGAACATCAGGTCGAGGTTGAAGGTGTCGAAGGTATCGCGCGCCAATGTCGCCGCACGCTTGGCCTCGTCCGCATCGTGGATGCGGCCTATGGCCTTGAGGTGCGCCGGGTTAAAGCTCTGGATACCGATGGAGAGCCGGTTGATGCCGGCCGCGCGGTAGCCAGCAAACTTGTCCGCCTCTACCGTACCAGGGTTCGCCTCCAGCGTGATCTCCGCATCCGGCAGCAGCTTAACGCGCGCGCGGATGCCGGCGAGCAGCGTGTCCATCGCCTCGGGCGAGAACAGGCTGGGCGTACCGCCGCCCATGAAAATCGTGTGCACGGGCCGACCCCATATGAGCGGCAGGCTGTGTTCAAGGTCCGTCAACAAAGCCTGGATATAGCCAGCCTCGTCGAAACCCGTCTTGGCCTCGTGCGAGTTGAAATCGCAATAGGGGCACTTGCGCACGCACCAGGGGAAGTGGATGTAGAGCGACAGGGGCGGCAAGGCATCGAGATGCCAGTTGCTACGGCCTACTGGCTGCACAATATTCATCAGCGCTTACCGTAGGGATTCGCCAGCTCGTCGACCATGCGGTGCAGGGCCTCGCGCATCTGGCTTTCGGCCACTTCCATCAGGATGCCGTCCTCGAACGCGTCCTGCACCATCTGGCGGATCTCGTCGAGGTTCTCCTGCATGACCTTGACCTTCTCAGTGCAGCTGACGACGGAACCGTCGTCCTTCAACCATTTGGGCCAAGTGCTCATAGGCTGTCCTCATGCAGTTTCGCCATCAGGGCGACGAGCGCACGGCCACGATGGCTGATCGGGTTCTTCTCTTCCGGCGTCAGCTGCGCCACCGTCTTGCCCAGCGCAGGCACGAAGAAATGCGGGTCGTAACCGAAGCCGCCCTCGCCCTGTGGCGCATCCACCACCTCGCCGTCGAAGCGCCCTTCGGCGATCAGCGGGCGCGGGTCGTCAGCATGCCGCACCAGCACCAGCACGGCGTAGTAGAAGGCGCGGCGGTCGCTGTGCGTGGCCAGGTCCGCCACCAGCTTGGCGTTGTTGCGCGCATCCGATTTCGGCTCGCCCGCATAGCGTGCCGAATACACGCCCGGCGCGCCACCCAGCGCGGGCACACAGATGCCCGAGTCGTCGGCCAGCGCCGGCAGCCCTGTGGCGCGCGCGGCGTGACGAGCCTTCTCCAGCGCGTTCTCGACAAAGGTCGCGTGCGGCTCTTCCGCCTCGCTCACGCCCAGCTGCCCCTGCGGGATCAGCTCGATGTCGAGTTCGGCGAAGAGGCGCTGGAATTCGCGCAGTTTGCCCGCATTATTACTGGCAAGCACAAGTCGTTTCATGGTGAATCAGCCTCT
>JAFAKZ010000376.1 GCA_019234745.1 Burkholderiales bacterium | reverse complement strand
TCCACGCGGGCGGCAGTCGGCCCCCAGTTGGCGAGCTGCTTGACGTGCTCTTCCGCCACCTTCTTGCCATCGCAATTGCGCAGTACCGATTCCAGCACGAGGCGGATCGACACGGGCAGCTTGCCCACGGGGCCGACGCCAGCGGCTTCCAGCGCGGGTAGGCTGTAATACTGGAGGGTGCGCCCGGAGGGCAGGGCAAGCGACTTGAGCGTGTTGTGCAGATTGTGCGGCATGGAGGTCTCCTCGGAGTACGACGGCCGATATCGGTACAGTTATCTTTGCCGATCCTGCCCAGTTAGCAAGTTCGGGACGACGAAGCTGCAACCAAGTTACTGGAACTTTGCTGCCGTAATCTTTCCATTCGCATCGACCCAAACTGTGATGCGATCCGGCAGCATCGCGTGGTCCATCATCTCACCCGGCTTCACGACGCGAAGGCGATAGCCCTTCATGGCCTGCAGGGCCTCGTTGTCGTGCGGGGCCAGCTCGCCTTCAGCGATGGCAACGGTACAGGCGGCCACCGCGATGGCGCCGGCAATCAAGGCAAACTTCGTTTTCATATTCATTGTTCTGCTCCTCCTCGGTTCAATTATCTGGCCTCTGCACAGCGTTCCAGCCATTGGGTAAAAGCATTGACCGCCGGGTCCTTGGCCGACGCTCTCGGCACCACCCAGCTATAGCCGCGTACGGCCACCGACGGCCCTGGCAGCGGCGCCACCAGCGTGCCGGCATCGATCTCCGCCTGCATCATCGGCATGGGGCCCAGCACCACGCCCATGCCGTCCATAGCTGCCTGGAGCGCCAGGTAGAAATGGTCGAAGTGCTGCGTGGTTGCCGCTTTCAGCTCCGGTACGCCGGCTAGCGTGAACCAGCGCTGCCAGGCCGTCGGCCGTGTATCGGCATACAGCAGTGGGTGCTTGGCCAGGTCGGCGGGCGAGGCGATGGGTTGGCGTTCGAGTAGGGCAGGGCTGCACAGTGGGAGTTCCCATTCGTCCAGGAAAGGTTGGGCGATATAGCCGGGCCAATCACCCGGGCCGCGGCGGATGGCGACGTCGAAGGCCGTTTCGAGCCGTGATACGTCGCGGTCCGAGGTCATCAGGCGCAGCTCGATTTCCGGGTGTTCGCGCTGGAAGTCTGGTAGGCGCGGCAGCAGCCAGTGCATGGCCATGGTGGGGATGGAGTTGACCACCAGGCGGCGCTGGCGGTCGGGCTGTACCAGTTGCGCCGTGGCGTTGGCGATCAGGTCCAAACCGTCCTGCACCTGCACGAGATAGCGCCAGCCCGCATCGGTGAGCTTCACCCTGCCGCCTGTCCGATCAAATAATTTCACACCCAGCCAGTCTTCCAGTAGCTTGATCTGCTTGCTCACAGCACCGTGCGTGACGAACAGCTCTTCGGCCGCTGCCGAAAAGCTTTCCAGCCGGGCGGCGGATTCGAAGGCGCGCAGGGCGTTCAGGGGTGGGAGGCGATAGTGCATGCTGTGATATTAACTCACAGACTTTGTGGCGAATACTCGTTTGTTTGCTTGCGCGATGAGCGCTATTCTTCGCTCAGCCCGGAAGTCCGCCCGGTCGCCGAGTGCAACGGTTAGAGCTAAAATCAATCGTTTGCGCTGCTGCGCCAGCGCGTCGATCCGCCACATTGAGACAGACAAAGGTCACGATCATGCTAGAAGCCTATCGCCAACATGTTGCCGAGCGCGCCGCGCTTGGTATTCCGCCCCTGCCGCTCAATGCACAGCAGGTTGCCGACCTGATCGAGTTGTTGAAGAACCCGCCCGCTGGCGAAGAGGCGACGCTGGTCGACCTGATCACGCACCGCGTGCCGCCGGGCGTGGACGATGCCGCAAAGGTCAAGGCTTCCTTCCTGGCCGCCGTTGCCGAAGGTACCGTCAAGTCACCGCTGATCAACCGCGCCAAGGCCACCGAATTGCTCGGCACCATGCTGGGTGGCTACAACGTCAAGCCGTTGATCGACCTGCTGGACGATGCCGAAGTCGCCGAAGTTGCCGCTGCAGGCCTGAAGAAGACACTCTTGGTGTTCGACTACTTCCACGACGTGAAGGCCAAGGCAGATGCCGGCAATGCGCAGGCCAAGGCCGTGCTGCAGAGCTGGGCCGACGCCGAGTGGTTCAAGAGCCGCCCGGAAGTGGCGCAAAAGATCACCGTTACCGTCTTCAAGGTGCCGGGCGAAACGAATACCGATGACCTGTCGCCCGCTCCGGACGCCTGGTCGCGCCCCGATATCCCGCTGCACTACCTGGCCATGCTGAAGAACACGCGCGCCGACGCGGCCTTCAAGCCGGAAGAAGA
>JAFAKZ010000096.1 GCA_019234745.1 Burkholderiales bacterium | reverse complement strand
CAGCGGCAATTCCTGGGCGAGGCGGCGGATGTTCAGCGCGCGTTCGAAAGTCAGCGTACCGCCAAAGCCCAGCTTGAAACCCTGCTCGATATAGGCATCTGCCTGCTGCCGGCTGCCATTGAAAGCATGTGCAATGCCGCGCCGTATACCGAATCGGCGCAACTGCTTCAGCACCTGGTCTTGCGACTTGCGCACATGCAGCAGCACGGGCAGATCGTACTTCGCAGCCAGTTTGAGCTGCGCGGCAAAGATGTCCGTCTGGCGCGAGGCATCCAAGCCTTCCACGAAGAAATCCAGCCCGATTTCTCCCACGGCCACGGGGTGCTCTTGGGCGATCAGCCTGTCGAGTTCCGCAATATGTTCGTCGCGGTGTGTACGCTCGTAGATAGGGTGCAGGCCGAGTGCGACGGGACAGCCGTAGCGCGTGCGCATGGCGAGTGTTGCATTGAAGGTTGCGGCTGTGACGGCTGGCACGACGCAGCTCTGTACGCCGGCCGCCTGGGCACGCGCCCATACGGCATCCCGGTCTTCGTCGAACTCCGGTGCGTCGAGATGGCAGTGGGTGTCGATCAGCTTAGCTATCACGGAAAAGTCCTGTTTCGCTGGCTAGAATAACAGCAGGACTCCCACATGTGGTCACCATGGCATTGGAAGACAAGAGCCTGCAAACCTTGAAGCTGGATGTGTTCGACTTGCTGCGCAGCCCGGAGTTGAGCAGCAAGCTCGACGTTTCAGAAGCACTTACCGAATTGGACGGTGGCGAAATCAAGCACTTGGCTGGGCTGCTCAAGGCTTTCGAGGTGCCGGCCAAGACTGTGCTGTTCCGCGAGGGTGATCCGGCCGGCTATATGGGTATGGTGCTGGATGGACGCCTGGTCGTGACTAAGCGCAACGAGGAGGATGCGGGCAAGCCGCTTTATTCCATGAGCGCCGGCAAGGTGTTTGGCGAGATGGCCATGCTGGACGGTGAGCCGCGCTCTGCGACCATCATGGCCGCCGTCGATAGTACGATTGCCGTACTGTCGCGTGATGGTTTCGAACAGCTTTGCAAGGATCGGCCTGTGATTGCGCTCAAGGTATTGCGTAGGCTTGGGCGCCTGCTATCACAGCGGCTGCGACGTGCCAGCGGTCTGCTGGTCGACTATCTCCCGTGACATGACCATGCATACGCTTTCGAAATGGGTGCTGCTTGCAATCATCTGTCTATGTGCGGAGACGGCTGCTGCATTCAATTCGCCGCTCAACGTATGCGCCTCCGATGTCGATTATCCGCCTTTCCTGTATGCGGACGGCGGCAACGCCGAGAAGTCGGCCGGGCTCGGCGTCGACATCCTGCAATTGGTGATGACCAAGCTGGGCCGACCACCCGCTGTCATTCTGCGTCTACCCTGGTTGCGTTGCCTCAATGCCGTCGAAACGGGCAAGCTCGATATGGTGATCGACGTCCCCACGGCCGAAATCGACCCGGCTCCGTACTGGATCACCGACCCGTATTTCGAAGTCCATAGTGTCTACTACTATTCAACGAAGGCGCGCCCCGGTGGCATCGATATCCGCAATCTCGAACAGCTCAAGCGTTTCAATGTGTGCGGGCTGATGGGCAACCGCTATGAGGCCTTCGGCATCGATACGGCCAAGGTCGATACGGGCACGCGCACCTACACGGCGCTGGTGCGTAAGCTCGACGCCGGTTTTTGCGATCTCTTCCTGGAAAAGAGCGAGGTGATCGACAGCCTGATGCGCCGCAATGCGGAACTGCGCACGCTGTTGACTTCCCCCGGCCTGCAGCGGCGCGACCTGCCCGAAGAACTTCCCTCCGGTCTGCATTTTGCCATCAGCCGCCATATGCAGGGCGGCAAGGCCCTACAGCAGTCTATCAACGGCGTCATCCAGTCCCTACACGCGACCAAGGACATCGAACGCCTGCAGCAGCCTTATCTGCACTGAGGCCCCCCAGCCAATCTATACACCGTCTTTACGCCCTCGCTCCTATAGTCGCAAGCGTCAAATAAGCACAATAGCGGGGCTGTCATGGATCTTCTCTACGTCGGGGGTGTCGTTGTATTCGCGGCGCTCACCTATCTGCTCATTCTCGGTTGCGAACGCCTGGGAGGCACGAAATGACCTGGCTCTTCATCCTGAGCGGCGTCGTCGCGCTCTTCCTCCTGATCTACTTGGTCGTCGCGCTCCTAAAGCCGGAGATGTTCTAACAAGACTTGGCAGGCAGTTGTTGAGCCTGAATCCGTAGTGCTTCGCCCGGGAAACCCGGGCGCTACTTGGTAGAGGAACGTCGACCATGTTTTCGCTGATTGATTCCACTTCCCCCGCCCTCGCCGCCGCGAGGGAGCCTCGCTGGCGCTCGTCAGCGGACTTTGCTGAGGTTAGCTAAATGTCTAACGCTTTTATCCAGATCGGCCTCTATGCGCTGGTTATCCTGCTGCTGACCAAGCCGGTCGGCGCCTATATGGCGAAGATCTTCGGCGGCGATGTCCCCGCCTTCGCCCGTCCCCTGCGTCCCTTCGAACGCCTGCTGTACAAGCTTTTTGGCGTAGACGAAGCGGATGAGATGGGTTGGAAGTCCTACGCCATCGCGCTGCTGCTGTTCAATGTGCTGGGCGCGCTGGCCGTGTACGCACTCAATCGCGTACAGGGCATGCTGCCGCTCAACCCGCAGCATTTCGGTGCCGTGTCGCCGGACGACTCCTTCAACAACGCCATCAGCTTCGTCACCAACACGAACTGGCAGTCCTACACGCCGGAACAGACGATGAGCTATCTGACGCAGATGCTCGCGTTCACCGTGCAGAACTTCCTGTCGGCCGCCAGCGGCATCGCGGTGGTGATCGCCATGATCCGCGGCTTCGCACGCCATTCTGCCAAGACCATCGGCAACTTCTGGGTAGATATGACGCGTTCCGTGCTCTACATCCTGCTGCCCGGGAGCGTCGTGCTTGCCACGCTCTTGATGGGCCAGGGCGTGACGCAGAACTTCGACGCCTATCGCGACATCAAGACGGTGGAAGTGACGGCCTACCAAGAGCCGAAGCTCGATCAAGCCGGCCAGCCCGTGAAGGACGACAAGGGCAACCCGGTGATGGTGGATAAGACCACGCAGACGCAAACGCTGGCACTGGGCCCTGTCGCATCTCAAGAAGCGATCAAGATGCTGGGCACCAACGGTGGCGGCTTCTACAACGCCAACTCGGCGCATCCCTACGAGAACCCGACGCCGTTTGCCAACTTCCTGCAGATGATCGCCATCTTCATCATCCCGGCGGGTTTGTGCTACACCTTCGGCGCGATGGTCGGTGACCGCCGCCAGGGTTGGGCGATCTTCGCCACCATGGGCATCGTCTTCCTGCTGTTCGTGGGCTTCTGTACCTGGGCCGAGCAGAAGGGCAACCCGGCCATCGCGGCGCTCGGTGTGGATCAGCATGCATCGGCCCTGCAGGCCGGCGGCAATATGGAAGGCAAGGAAACGCGCTTCGGCATCGTGGCCTCCAGCCTGTTTGTGACCATCACGACGTCTGCCTCCTGCGGTGCTGTGAACTCCACGCACGACTCCCTCACGCCGCTCGGCGGGCTGGTGCCGATGTGGCTGATTCAGCTGGGCGAAGTGATCTTCGGCGGCGTAGGTTCTGGCCTCTACACCATGCTGGTCTACGCCATCATCGCCGTGTTCATCTCCGGCCTGATGATCGGCCGTACGCCGGAATACGTGGGTAAGAAGCTGGAAGCCTTCGATATCAAGATGGCATCCGTCGTAATCCTGATCACACCCTTCCTGGTGCTGGCCGGTACCGCCATCGCGGTGAGCGTGCAAGCGGGTATCGCCGGCATCGCCAACTCGGGTGCGCATGGCTTCAGCGAAATCCTCTACGCCTTCTCCTCTGCCTCCAACAACAACGGTTCTGCCTTTGCGGGCCTGAGCGCCAATACACCGTTCTACAACGTGGCGTTGGCTGTGGCGATGTTCTTCGGCCGCTTCTGGCCTATGGTCGCGTGTCTGGCCATCGGTGGTCATCTGGCCGCCAAGAAGAAGATCGAGGCGAGCGTCGGCACCATGCCGACCCACGGCCCGCTGTTCGTGGTGCTGCTGATCGGTACGGTCATTCTGGTCGGTGCGCTGACCTATGTGCCCGCCCTGGCGCTTGGCCCCGTCGTCGAGCATCTGCAAATGATCGGCGTGAAATAAGGATTCGAAAAACATGAGCAAGCAATCCCTCTCGATGTTCGACCCCTCGCTGGTCAAGCCGGCCGTCGTCGACTCGTTCAAGAAGTTGTCGCCGCGGCTGCAGATGAAGAACCCGGTGATGTTCGTGGTGTACGTGGGCAGTATCCTCACCACCATCCTGTTCCTACAGGCCCTGGGTGGCCACGGTGAGGCGCCGGCCGGATTCATCCTGGCCGTGTCGCTGTGGCTGTGGTTCACCGTGCTGTTCGCCAATTTCGCCGAAGCGCTGGCGGAAGGCCGCAGCAAGGCGCAAGCGGCCAGCCTGCGCAGCGCCAAGAAGAACGTGGTAGCCAAGAAGCTGGCGGAAGCCAAGCGCGACGCCAAGATCACCGTGGTGGACTCCAATAGCCTGCGCAAGGGCGACATCGTCCTGGTGGAAGCGGGCGACGCCATCCCGGCTGACGGCGAAGTGATCGAAGGCGTAGCCTCGGTGGACGAGAGCGCCATCACGGGCGAATCGGCTCCGGTGATTCGCGAATCGGGCGGCGACTTCAGCGCCGTGACGGGCGGTACGCGCGTGTTGTCGGACTGGATCGTGGTACGCGTCACCACCAACCCGGGCGAAACCTTCCTCGACCGCATGATCGCCATGGTGGAAGGCGCCCGCCGCCAGAAGACGCCGAACGAGATCGCGCTGACGATTCTGCTGGTGGCGCTTACGCTCGTCTTCCTGTTTGCCACCGTCACGCTGCTGCCGTACTCGCAGTTCAGCGTGAGCGTGGCCAAGGCTGGCAGCCCGGTCGGCATCACGGTACTCGTGGCACTCCTGGTGTGCTTGATCCCGACTACCATCGGCGGCCTCCTGTCTGCCATCGGCGTGGCCGGCATGAGCCGCATGATGCAGGCCAATGTGATCGCCACCTCGGGCCGTGCCGTGGAAGCGGCCGGAGACGTGGACGTGCTGCTGCTCGACAAGACGGGTACGATCACCTTGGGCAACCGCCAAGCCTCCACCTTCCTGCCCGCGCCGGGCGTGACGGTGAAGGACCTCGCCAACGCCGCACAGATGGCCTCGCTGGCCGACGAAACGCCGGAAGGCCGTAGCATCGTGGTACTCGCGAAGCAGCGCTTCGAGATCCGTGAACACAATATGGAATCGCTGGGCGCCCACTTCGTGCCGTTCTCTGCGCAGACGCGCATGAGCGGCGTGGACATGGCCGACAACCAGATCCGCAAGGGCGCGGCCGACGCGATCGAGCGTTTCGCAGCGGAGAAGGGCATCAACTTCCCAAAGGAAGTGCGTGAGAACGTGGATGAAGTGGCCCGCCGCGGCAGCACGCCGCTGGTGGTGGCCGACGCACGCCGCGTGATGGGCGTGGTGGAGCTGAAGGACATCGTCAAGGGCGGCATTAAGGAGCGTTTCGCCGAGCTGCGCCGCATGGGCATCAAGACGGTGATGATCACGGGCGACAACCGCCTCACCGCCGCCGCCATTGCCGCGGAAGCTGGGGTGGACGATTTCCTGGCCGAGGCAACGCCGGAAGCCAAGCTCTCACTGATCCGAGAATACCAGGCCGGCGGCCGCCTCGTGGCCATGACGGGTGACGGCACGAACGACGCGCCGGCGCTTGCCCAGGCCGACGTGGCCGTGGCGATGAACACGGGTACGCAGGCCGCCAAGGAAGCGGGCAATATGGTGGACTTGGATTCCAACCCCACCAAGTTGATCGAGATCGTGGAGATCGGCAAGCAGCTGCTCATCACGCGCGGCTCGCTCACGACCTTCTCCATTGCCAACGACGTGGCGAAGTACTTCGCCATCATTCCGGCCATGTTTGCGACGACGTATCCGTCCCTGAAGGTGCTGGACGTGATGCACCTGGCCAGCCCCTCGTCGGCCATCATGTCGGCCGTGATCTTCAACGCACTGATCATCATTGCGCTTATCCCGCTGGCGCTCACGGGCGTGGCGTATCGCGCCATCGGTGCTGCCGCGCTCCTGCGCCGCAACCTGCTGATCTACGGCCTGGGCGGCATCATCCTGCCTTTCGTCGCGATCAAGGCTATCGACTTGTTGTTGCAGGCCGCGCACCTGGTTTAAGGAAAACACAATATGAGCAAGATGATTCGTCCCTTGGTCGTCAGCTTCGTCAGCCTTACCCTGCTGACAGGCCTGGCCTACCCACTCCTCACCTACGGCATCGGCAAGGTGCTGTTCCCCAAGCAGGCGGCAGGCAGCCTGATCGAGGCGAACGGCCAGGTAGTCGGTTCCAGTCTGATCGGCCAGAACTTCTCCAGCCCCAAGTATTTCTGGGGTCGTCTGTCCGGTACCAGCCCGCAGCCGTATAACGCCACGGGCTCCAGCGGTTCCAACTTGGGCCCGACCAACCCGGCGCTGATCGACGAGGTGAAGGGTCGCATGGATGCGCTGAAGCAGGCCGATCCGAGCAATACGGCACCGGTTCCCGTCGACCTCGTAACGTCCTCGGGTAGCGGCCTGGACCCGGAAATCAGTATCGCCGCCGCCAAGTACCAGGTTGCCCGTGTGGCGCGCGAGCGCAAACTGAGCGTGGAGCAGGTTTCCGCCCTGGTCGACAAGTTCACGACGGGCCGCCAGTTCGGTATTCTGGGCGAGCCACGTGTGAATGTGCTGCAGCTCAATCTAGCGCTGGATGCAACGAAGTAGTCTCGTAAAATAGTCGAGTTCCTGGGAGCGCAGCCGCGCAAAGTGGCTAGCGCTCCTTGGCAATTTCAGAACAACAGGTAGAAGGCATGAGCGGCGAGCGCCCCGACCCAGACGAACTACTGCAGAAGATCAAGCTTGACGAGGAGCGGGAAAGGCGTGGCCGCCTGAAGATTTTCTTCGGTTCGTCTGCCGGCGTGGGCAAGACCTACGCCATGCTCTCGGCCGGTCATAGCCTGGTGCGCCAGGGCGTGGACGTGGTTGTCGGCGTGGTGGAAACGCATGGCCGCAGCGAAACGGCTGGCATGTTGGAAGGCCTGGAAGTATTGCCGCGCAAGCAGGTGGAGTACCGCGGCAATACGCTCACCGAGTTCGATATCGACGCCGCGCTGGCACGCAAGCCCACCCTGATCCTGGTCGACGAATTGGCCCACTCCAACGTCGCTGGCTCGCGCCATCCCAAGCGCTGGCAGGATGTGGAAGAGTTGTTGGCGGCAGGCATCGACGTCTACACCTCACTCAACGTCCAGCACCTGGAAAGCCTGAACGACGTGGTCGGGCAAATCACGCAGATACGCGTGCAGGAGACACTGCCCGACAAGGTGTTCGACCTGGCCGATGAGGTGACCCTGGTCGACCTGCCGGCCGAGGAGCTGCTGCAGCGCCTGCGTGAGGGCAAGGTCTATATGGCCGATGCCGCGCAGCGCGCCATCCGCAACTTCTTCCGCAAGGGCAATCTGATTGCGCTACGCGAGCTGGCGCTGCGCCGCACGGCCGATCGTGTGGATGCGCAGATGCGTGAGTACCGCGCCGACCAGTCCATCAACCGCGTCTGGCAAGCCAAGGAGCGCTTGCTCGTGTGCATCGGCCCGGGAGACGGTTCCAAGTTGGTGCGTGCCGCCGCGCGGCTAGCCGCAAACCTGCGCGCAGACTGGATCGTGGCCTATGTGGAAACGCCGCGCTTGCAGCGTTTGCCGGAAGCACGCCGCCAGCAGGTGCTCGACACCCTGCGCCTCGCGCAGCAGGCAGGCGCGGAGACGCAGACGCTGGCTGGGCCGGATATCGTAAGCACCTTGTTAAGCTATGCGCGCGGCCGCAATGTCTCCAAGGTGGTGCTGGCGCGCTCTTCGCAACCGGCTTGGCTGCGCTGGTTGCAGCGGCCCCTGTCGGAACGCATGGCGAGCTATGTCAGCGATATCGACGTCTATGTGGTCGGCAAGGACATTACGGAAGATGAGGAGAGCGCACGGCGCCCGGCGCAGCGTGACACTGGCGAAGTGGGCGGCTTTAACGAGGAGTTGTCCCGGCAAAGGAAGCGCGGCCTGGTGTGGGCCGCCGTTTCAAGTGTGGTTGCCACCGGGGTCGCCGCTTTTCTGTTCGGCCATGTAGAGCTGACCAATGTCGCGATGGCTTACCTGCTGGCCGTCGTCTTCGTCGCCAGCCGTTACGGGCGCTGGCCTGGTGTACTGGCATCCTTCCTCGGCGTGGCGGCGTTTGACTTCTTCTTTGTGCCGCCGCGCTTTTCATTCTCGGTCAGCGATACGCAATACCTGCTGACTTTCGGGGTGATGCTGGTGGTCTCGCTGACGATCAGCGGGCTCACGTCCAACATCCGTTTCCAGGCGGCGGTGGCCAATCACCGCGAGCGCCGTACGACGGCCTTGTACGATCTGTCCAAGGAACTGGCCAGTGCGTTGACCTACGACCAGATCCTCGACATCGGCCTGCGCTACGTAGAGTCCGAATTCGCCACCCGTGCTGCCATCCTGCTGCCGGACAGCGCCGAACGTGTCCGCCAGCCCGTGGTCGACGAGTTGCGCGACTGGCCCGATATCGACCCCGGCGTGGCGCAGTGGGTGTATGACCATCAGGAGCCGGCCGGTTACGGCACGAATACGCTGCCCTCGAACAAGTCGCACTACCTGCCGCTGAAGGCGCCTATGCGCACGCGCGGCGTGTTGGCGATCCAGCCGACCGATATGCGCCAGGTATTCCAGCCCGAGCGCCAGCGCCAGCTCGAAACTTTCGCTGCGCAGATTGCGCTGGCCATCGAGCGTGTGCATTACGTGGAAGTGGCGCGCGATGCCCTCGTGTCGATGGAGTCGGAGCGCTTGCGCAACTCCTTGTTGTCGGCCATCTCGCACGACCTGCGTACACCGCTGACCGTGATCGTGGGCCTGGCCAGTGGCTTGCGCGCGGGTTCCATGGAAACGGACAAGCAGCAAGCCGCTATCAACGAAATTCAGGACGTGGCGCTGAAGATGAGCGGGCTAGTCTCCAATCTGCTGGAGATGGCGCGCTTCCAGGCCGGCAGCGTGCAGATCAACAAGCAGTGGCAGATGATCGAAGAAGTGGTCGGTAGTGCGCTGCGCGACACGCAGCGGCTGCTGCACGGCTATCACCTGCATGTGCACCTGCCCGAAGAACTGCCGCTGATCGAGATCGACGCCGTGCTGGTCGAGCGTGTGTTGTGCAATCTGCTGGAGAATGCGGCCAAGTACACGCCTGAGGGCACCGACATCGAGATTCGGGCCGCCGTGTACGACGGCGAGTTGCAGCTGTCCGTGATGGACAACGGTCCGGGCTTCCCGGCGGGCATGGAAGAGAAGATTTTCGAGAAATTCCTGCGTGGCGCATCCGAGACGGACACGCCGGGCGTAGGGCTCGGCCTGGCGATTTGCCGGGCCGTGATGGCGGCACATAGTGGCCGAATCTGGGCGGAAAACCGCTCGGGCGGCGGGGCTGCATTTCATTTGGCCTTCCCCCTGGGATTGCCACCCAGCGTGCCGGAATTGCCGGAGGAGGCAGAAGATGCCTAAGACAGTCGTATTGATCGAAGACGAAAAGCAGATTCGGCACTTCATTTGCGAAGCATTGGAGGCGCAGGGCTTTGCTGTTTTCGAGGCCGCTACGGGCAAGTCGGGCCTGGTCGAATGCGGCACCCGCAAGCCGGACCTGGTGATGGTGGACCTGGGCCTGCCCGACATCGACGGCGTAGACGTGATTCGCCAGCTGCGCAGCTGGAGCGCCGTGCCGGTGATCGTGCTGTCGGCACGCGCCATGGAAGAGAGCAAGGTATCTGCGCTAGACGCAGGGGCCGACGACTACCTGACCAAGCCCTTTAGCGTGGCCGAGCTGTTCGCCCGCGTGCGCGCCCATATGCGCCGCTACGATATCGCGCCGGATCGCCCCGAGACCAGCGTGCGCTTCGGCAATATCGAGGTAGACCTCGACAGCCGCCGCGTGTCGCGCGACGGCGAGGCCCTGCATCTCACGCCCATCGAATTCCGCATGCTGGCCGTGCTCGTACGCAATGCTGGCAAAGTGATGACGCACCGCCAGCTACTGGCCCAGGTGTGGGGGCCAGGCTATGTCGAGCATGGCCACTACCTACGCATCCATATGGGTCATCTGCGCCGCAAGATCGAGGAAGATGCGGCACAGCCCAAGTACATCCTGACGGAAATCGGGGTGGGTTATCGCTTCGAGCCCGAGGGGGCGATCAGCGAGTGAGTATGCCCGCCTTGCTCGCATTGAGCACATCGGCCAGCAGGGCGTAGTTGTAGCAGGTGATCTCGAACGGATTGCCGTCCGGATCGCTGAAATACATGGACCAGGACAGCTTATGGTCCACTGCCTTCATTGGCTGACCCAGCGCTTCCGAGAGGTGGCGTTGCCAGCGCAGGAACTCCATGGCGGATACGCCGAGCGCAATCACCGTACGGCAAGGTTGGGGAGGGCGCTCGAACAGGGCCAGGTGCAGGGTGCCGGCGTCGTCGCCAATCGTAAGCGGGCCGTCATCGTCGGCCCTGTGGATGAGGTCGGGATTGGCCTTGAGGCCCATTACAGACGCATACCAGGCCTGTGCCTGCTCGCGGTTCGTAACGAAGATGTGAATGTGGTCTACGCGGTCGATTGACGGTATCACAGGCATCTCCTCACGCGGCGTTTAACGACACTCTCCTGCCCGGCTTTCCACGCGTTTCCAGATGAGCGTGACACGCTCTTTCAGGCCCGTACCGGAAAGCTTCAGGCGGCCGTCTTCCAATAGGCTGACTTGCCGTTCGGCACGCTGTCCAATGATGGCCGGCACGCTGGATTGCAGGATGGTATGAAATACGCGCCCGTGCTCCAGGTCCAGCTCATAGTGTGCAGTATAGAAGTTCGATTCACGCTGTCTGTCTTCAGACGTCGGATTGGGGAGTGGGTCGCGGTTCTGCGCGACGCTCACGTAGCCGTCGTAGGTGTAGATCAGCGTACCGTTCTGCACGCCCGGCCAGCGGAATTCGTTGCCGTTTTCGCGATGGATGATGAATTCTTCCAGCGTCCACACGCCCAGCAGGTCCTGCTGGGTAAGAATCTTGTGCATATATCGCTCCGAGATGTCGGCCGACTCCGGGGTCGGTCCTATTCTAGGCGCGGGATTAGAACACGGCTACGTTATCTCGGCGAGCTGAAAGCTATCCACGAGTTCTTGCATTGGGCCACTTACGAGCCTCAGCGAGGCACCGCTCGTAGCGTGGTTGTTGGCGCTTTAGCGCCTTACGACCACGGCATGCCCTTTACGGGTACGGTGACGAGGGCGAGAGGAGTGGAATCGATCTGGCAAGGAATCGCTGGTGTTCCACAGTCCGTAAGCGCCCGGATTTCCCGGGCGAAGCACTGACGTCTCGGCTTGCTACTTTGTCAATTCGTAACCGCCTGACGTCGTTCGACGGTCAGGCGATAGCTCTGGTAGGCGATGGGGTCATGCTCGGAGTCGGGTACGCCGTCAGTCGACCCGAAGGCGGCAAACAAGATGCCGCCTGCCACGCGTTCCATGGCTTTTTCAGCGTCACGCGTACACAGAGAGAACTCGCGTGCAATGTTGGCCGTCTTCACGGCGTGGGGCAGGTCGGCGCGGTTCTGGGCGATGATGAAATCGACCAGTTGCGACACGCTGCGATTGCCTAGCAGCTGAATGGCATATCCCTGCGTCCATTCTTCAGTAAGCGTCATGTGCTTGCACTTTCAATGGGGTCGTTCGAGCGCTTGTCCGCGCGACTCATGCTGCCAGCATGATGTTTCTGGCCGGCAATATACGCCTACTTCTCTTTGATATGCCAATTGCATTGCTTGGATCGTCAGCATAGATCGTTGTCTTGTCTTGAAATTGCAACAATTTACGCCGCGACAAGGCGCGTCAAGTCTCGCTGCAAGCGCGCGATGATGCTAGTCCAGTCACCGAAATCCTCTTGCCGATATAGCCGCATGCTCGGGTACCACGGTGTGTCATCGCGGTCGACCAACCAGCGGTAATCGGCGCTCTTGGGCAGCATGAGCCAGACTTGCTTGCCCAGGGCACCGGCCAGGTGGGCGATCGAGGTGTCCACGCTGATGACGAGGTCCATATGCATCAGCAAGGCGGCGGTGTCGGTGAAATCGTTCAGGTGATCATGCCAACGATTCAAGGCGGGAAGGGTGTTGAGCGTAGCCTCGTCGCCAGCGCGATATTCCTTCTGCAGGCTATGGCACTCGACGCCGAGCGAGAGAAGTGGCGCCAGCAATTCCAGCGGCACGCTGCGGTTATGGTCGTTGGGCAAGTGCGGATTGCCGGACCAGGCCAGGCCG
>JAFAKZ010000084.1 GCA_019234745.1 Burkholderiales bacterium | reverse complement strand
CCTGTGTCAATTTATTACTTGTTGGCGTTCGCAAGATCAAAATCGTTCAGAACGATTTCAATCTCTGCGTAAGCCTTGGTTCGTAAACCAAGCGCCTACGCTTATCGGTTGTATCTTGTTAAAGAGCACTTGCTTTCGCACAACAACCTAGCTACACTCGTTCGTTTCGCTTCAGTCGTCGTCTGCGTCAGCAGCAGAGAGGCGAACTATACGCCCTACCCCAACACCCGTCAACACCTCCCCCTCAAGATTTTTACAGTTCAACCACCAAAACTGCCTAAGTGCTTGATCGGACAAGATACGGCGGGAGTGAGAATTTTAGGGGAAGGCGGGGAGATTTGAGGCTGTCTGGCTTCAGCAGGTCGGAAATCGGGTGAAGATCTTGCCGAGACCGGTCGAAATGGACTCGTTAGGTATAAAAAAGCAGCCGCGTGGCTGCTTTTTTTGCGCTTGAGGGGCCAAGTTGGGGTGAATTCGGTGCCCAACTCCCCCATTCCATGCGTCGGAAGGCGCTGCGCTTGTCCGACCTACGGGCTTCGGCGTCCTTATATAGATGCGTATGAGCTCAGGCGTAGATTGGGCTCAGTTTCACGAAGCCAACGCGGTCCGTTGCCATCAAAGAGTGTTGGGCTTCGCAGAGCTCAACCCAACCTACGGGGTTTCGCTTCGCAGGCTGTTTGAGCCGCGCGGCGCGCTTACCCCCACCCTAACCCTCCCCCTGACAACAAGGGGAGGGAAATAGGCAGCGAGGCATCAGACGTCTGCGCATATATAAGTAAAGGGGCGCTCGTCGCGCCCCTCTCTCTATATATACATACGCCGGTGCCTCAATCCTCTTCCGGCTTTTCCTTGCGGTTGCTGCCGGCCACCATCTTGAACTCGAACAGGCGGCATTCCAGTGCGCCGTTGAATAACACGGTGCGCTTGCTGGCCGAGAGGCGGATGAGCTTGGCCAGGCGCATGTCGGCGGTCAGGTAGTAGGCCCGCCAGCCGCTGAAGCGCTGCTTGAGGGCGTGTCCGAGCATGGGGTAGAGCGCGGCCAGTTCGTCCTGTTCCTGCAGACGGATGCCATAGGGTGGGTTGCAGACAAGTATGCCCTCTGCGGCCGGGGCCGTCCGCTCCAATGCGTCGGCCTGTTCCAGGGTGACGACGTCGCTTACGCCGGCGGCGGCCAGGTTCTCTTCGGCGGCGGCCAGCACCTTGCGATCCGTGTCGCTACCCACGATGGGGGCGGCGGGCGCGGGGTGGACGGCGGCAATGGCGGCTTCGCGGATCGCTTCCCAGCCGGCCGCCTCGAAATGCTTGAATTGCTCGAAGGCGAAATAGCGGTCGATGCCAGGGGCGACGTTGCGCGCCATCAGCGCCGCTTCGATCAAGAAGGTGCCGCTGCCGCACATGGGGTCGAGCAGCACCACGCCTGGTTGCCAACCAGCGAGCTTTAGGATGCCGGCGGCGAGATTCTCGCGCAGTGGTGCTTCGCCCGTGTCCTGGCGGTAGCCGCGCTTGAACAGAGCTTCACCGCTCGTGTCCAGATAGAGCGTGACCTTGTGCTCGGTGATGAAAACGTGGATGCGCATATCCGGGCGCACGGTATCCACGCTGGGGCGCTCGCCGCCCTTGGCGCGGAAGTTGTCGCAGATGGCGTCCTTGACCTTAAGGCCGACGAAATCCAGGCTACGCAGCTTGCAGCCGATGCTGGTGACGGCCACCTTGATGGTGCGCGTGACCTCGAACAGCTCGGGCCACTCCACGCCGCGTGCCGTCTTATAGACGTCCTCTTCTGTGCGGTAGGGCCGCTCCACCAGGCGCCACAGGATGCGGCTGGCGATGCGGCTGTGCAGGTTCGCCAGCTGCATCAGGCGCCAGTCACCCCAGAAGCCGACACCACCCGGCGTGGACGACACGTCCTGCGCGCCCAGCTCCTTCAACTCCTGGGCCAGGACGTCTTCAAGGCCGCGTGGGCAGGGGGCGAAAAACTGGAAGCGTTGTTTCATCTATCGGCTCGATCTAGGCTCTATTCAGGCGGCAGGCAGGCTGTCGCACGTCTTCTTGGGCAGTTTGGCACGGACCAGTTGGTAGGCCGTGCGCAGCAGGTCTTGCAGTGCCTCGGTAGGCAGCACATCAGGGCGCTCGATGCGAACCCAGTGGTGTCGAGCCAGGTAGGGCGCGGGGGTGATGCCCGGCTGATCGGTCAATTCCAGGAAACGCCCCGGGTCAGCCTTGAACGACACGCCCTCGGATTGCGCATGGTCGCTGCACATCACGCAGAACATCTTGCCGCCGACCATGAACACTTCGTCCACCTGCCACTTTATATCGACAGCGGCACCTGGCAGGGCCAGGCAAAACCTACGAATATCGTCGTGCGTCATGGCGTCCCTTTAGAACACTATGCCACCCATTCAAGCACGTTCATCCACGCTTTGCCGGGTGGCATAGATATTAGCGACCGCGTGCGATATCCAAGCGCCGGCGCGTCTGCGTGATCACGGGCGCCCAGCGCTCGGCCGGCCGCTTCTTATAGGTACACAGCGTCAGTTCGCTCGGCGCGAAGGCGTTCAGGTTGTGCGTGAGCGGCGTGGTGATCAGGTACTGCGCCTGCGTGGCCTTGAGGAAGGCGCCGACCTTGTCGATGTTCAGCACGTCGAGGTGGGCGAACGGTTCATCGATGAACACGAAGCCCGAGGGGTTCGCCTCGTCCATCATCAGCCCGATCAGCAGGATCAGCGACTTCATCACCTGTTGGCCGCCTGATGCCTCGCCGTCGTTCAGGCCCATCAGGCCCTTCTGGTCGAAGTCGAAACGGACGACCAGGCCGGCCTGCGCCAGCACCGCATCGTCGTTGTCCAGGTGCGGCATATCGACTTCGACGTGGATGCCCGACAGCTCGCCCAGGCGCTTCACGTTCTGTGCATAGGCGCGCACGGTGGCGCGCAGCTTGGCGATATAGGCGCCGCGTGCGTCTTCCGTCAGCTCGCGCGAGCGGGCCACTTCGCGGGCGCGGGCGGACGTCTCGTTGGCGAGCGCGTCGTAGTCCTTCTCAATCTTGTCCTTCAGCTCCAGCACGCTGGCGTCGCGCTCGAAGTCTTCCGTCTCCATACGGCGGCCCAGGCGGTCGATCTCATGCCGCACGGCGTGGATGGAGCCCCACTCCTCCTTCAGGTTGGGCAGCTTGGCGGGGTCGACGCCTTCACCCACAAGGCCGCTGCGGATGCTGCGCGCTTCCGCAATCTGGCGCGTCTGCTCGCCCAGGCGGGATTGCGCCTGCGCCAACAGCTCGTTCACCTGGCGGTTCAGTTCG
>JAFAKZ010000595.1 GCA_019234745.1 Burkholderiales bacterium | reverse complement strand
TTCACCGTTCTCAATACGGACGGTACGACGGCTGTATGGGGCGATGCGGGGCTTGTGCCGGGCGTAGCGCCCTATGCGCTGGACCCGACGCAACTCTCCAATGTGGTCGACGTGGTCGCCAACCGCAGCGATATCGCCCTATTGCATCAAGACGGAACCGTCTATGCCTTCGGTGAAGGCTTTGGCGGCTTCCCAAGCAGCAGTGTGCAGGCCAAGCTGACTGGTGTAACGAAGCTGTACGCCAATGGTGAAGCGTTTGCCGCGCTAAGAAGCGATGGTTCGCTGGTGACCTGGGGTGGCGATGGCTTTGCTGACTACTACGGCAACGATTCCAGCGCAGTGCAGGGGCAGTTGACCAGTGTGGTCAACGTGTTCAGCAACCAGGTGGCATTTGCCGCTCTACGCGCCGATGGCACCGTGGTGGGCTGGGGAGACCCGGGCCGCGGCGATGCGGGCTATGCAGCGATCAAGTCGCATCTCACGAACGTGCGAACCGTGGCAGCTACCGAGTCCGCATTTGCCGCGCTGCGGAACGATGGCACCGTCGTCACCTGGGGAGATTCGGAACACGGTGGCGACAGCAGTGCCGTCGCCGCACAATTGACCAATGTGCTGGCGATCTACGGCAATGACTATGCCTTCGCCGCCTTGCGCGCAGACGGAAGCGTGGTGACCTGGGGCATGGCCAGCAATGGTGGGGACAGCAGCGCCGTCGCGAGCAAGCTCGTCGACATTCGCGCTATCTACACCAGCGCTTACGGTGGCTTTGCAGCCCTGTCGACTGCGGGCAACGTCATTACCTGGGGTGGTGAATACGCTGGTGGCGATAGCAGCAGCGTGCAGTCCTCGATCGGCACCATTCCCTATTACGCGTCGACGCATTGAGCCGTCCGCAAGCCCTATTTCAGGAGATTCACGGACATGTTCCGCGTCAACCAATCAATCCGCGCAGCCCTCGCGCTGGCGCTCACTTTGCCGCTCGCGGCGCCTGCACTCGCTGGTGGCAAGACCCTCAACGCACCGGCCGATAAGCCGGCCACAAGCCGCACGGTATTGCGGTCCGCCACCGCCGTCTCCCATTTCGTACCGAACCTGATCGTCAAGTTCAAGGGAAGCACCGGTAGCGAAAAGGAGCGCCTTGCCATCGTCCGCCAAGGCGCCGAGCGTGCCCAGCGTGTCGCGTCGGTGGCCGCACGCCATGGCGTTGCCGTCAATTTCTCGCGCCGCCTGGCAACCGGTGGCGACCTGTTCCACTTCGACCACCCCGTATCGCAGGTCGAAGCGTTCCGCATGGCCATGGAAGTGCGCCGCGCGAATCCGGACGTGCAATATGCCGAGCCCGACCTGATCTTGCATAAGTTGGGTACTGGCACCTACACGCCCAACGATCCGGACTTCCCTTCGCAGTGGGATATGTTCGACCCGGCGGGGGGCATCGATGCCCAGGCTGCCTGGTCGACCACGCTGGGCAAGGGCGCGGTCGTGGCTGTGCTGGATACGGGCGTGCGTCCGCACGTCGATCTGGTGGCAAATCTGCTGCCCGGCTACAACTTCGTCACGACGGCCAACCAACCGGCTGGCACCGGTTGGACCGCCGACGGCTCCGATCCGGGCGACTACTGCTCGGCCACGGGTGAGCCCAGCAGCTGGCACGGTACCCACGTCGCGGGCACGATCGCGGCAGTTGGTAACAATGGCATCGGCATCAGTGGCGTTGCGCCGCAGGCCAAGGTCGTCCCCGTTCGCGTGCTAGGCCAGTGCGGCGGGGCTACGTCCGATATCGTCGACGGCATGATCTGGGCGGCGGGTGGCAGCGTGCCCGGCGTAGCAGCCAATCCCAATCCGGCGAAGGCGATGAATCTTTCGCTGGGCGGCGAGAATCCCTGCATGGATACCTTCCATGACGCAATCAACCAGGTTATCGGCCTCGGTTCTGCCGTCGTGGTGGCGGCAGGCAACGCTTCGCACAATGTGCGCGACGATGAGCCTGCCAGCTGCCCGGGAGTCATCGCTGTCGGTTCGGTGAACAAGTCGGGTGGCCGCGCCTATTACTCGAACTATGGCGGCATGGTGACGGTCAGCGCGCCGGGCGGTGAGATGTTCCAGGGCGGTGATCAGACAACGGGTATCCTGTCGACGCTGAACGATGGCCAGACCACGCCGGGCAACGACATCTACGGCTACTACCAGGGAACTTCCCAAGCTACGCCGCACGTTACCGGTACGATTGCGCTGATGCTGTCGGTCAACCCCAATCTAACGCCGGCGCAGATACGTCAAATCCTGACATCCACGGCACGCCCGTTCTCCGCCTATTGTGCAGGGTGCGGTGCTGGTATCGTCGACGCCAACGCGGCGGTCCATGCAGCGGCCACTGCCTCTGCGTCCAAGTGATGATTTGATAAGGATGGAGATAAACGGCGCGAATTTCGCGCCGTTTATCTTTGCAGGGTCTAGTTCGCGGCAATTCGCCAGCTACGTTGCCTTATCGGCTAGACTCCTACATCCGTAGGTGCTGCCGCGCGACGGGCGCACCTTGGTTGGGCGAGATAGCGATTGAAATAACTGGAAACAAAGCACTATGCGTGAACGGCCAGAGCGTATCGGCAAGTACCAGATTGAGAGGGAATTGGGGCGTGGGGCCACCGGTACCGTTTATCTGGCCAAGGATAATTTCGGCGGCGCGGCCGTTGCCCTCAAGGTCGCGCATCGCGAAATGCTCGAGGACGAAACGCAGCGTGGGCGCTATCGGCACTTCCTGAAGAATGAAGCGAACCTCGTCGGCAAGCTGGGTCACCCCCATATCGTCGCCGTGCTCGACGCCGATGTGGACGCGGAACCTCCCTATGTCGTGATGGAGTTCGTGCGTGGCGACTCGCTGGACCGCTACGCTAGCCCAGAGACGCTGCTGCCCATCCCGGAAGTGCTCGATATCGCCTTCAAGTGTTGTAACGCGCTCGACTACGCACAGCGGTTGGGTTTGGTGCATCGCGACCTGAAGCCAGCCAACCTGCTGCGTCCAGCCTCGGGTGGCGTCAAGCTCACCGACTTTGGTGCGGCGATTTCACTCAACTCGCAGCATACGCAGATCCAAGGGTTCGTCGGCTCGCCCGCTTATATGTCGCC
>JAFAKZ010000570.1 GCA_019234745.1 Burkholderiales bacterium | reverse complement strand
TAGCCTTCGCCCTCCTTGCCCAGCATGTTCGCGGCCGGCACGCGGCAGTTGTCGAACACGATGGCGCAGGTGTCGGACGAATTCTGGCCCAGCTTTTCTTCCACGCGGGCGACGATATAGCCGGGGGTGTCGGTCGGCACGATAAAGGCCGACAGGCCCTTCTTGCCGGCCGCCGGGTCGGTCACCGTGATGACGATGCTGACGCGGCCGTTCTTGCCGTTGGTGATGAACTGCTTGGCGCCGTTGATCACGTAGTGCTCGCCATCGCGCACGGCGCGCGTCTTGATGGCGCCTGCGTCGCTACCCACCTGAGGTTCGGTCAAGCAGAAGTTGGCCAGCCATTCGCCGCTGGCGAGCTTCTTCAGGTAGGTCTCTTTCTGCGCATCGGTGCCGAAGTGCAGGATGGGTCCGCAGCCCACGGAATTGTGCACGGAGACGATGGTACTGAAGGCGCCGTCGCCGGCCGCCAGCTCTTCGATCGCCAGCGCGGAAGCCAGATAGTCCAGGCCCGCGCCATTCCATTGAGGCGGCACGGTCAGGCCGAGCAGCCCCAGCTCGGCAGCCTGGGTCAACTCGTCGGCCGGGAAGGCGTGCGTATCGTCGCGCAGGTTGGCCGTGGGCCACAGGCGTTCGCGGGCAAATTCGCGCACGCTGTCGCGGATCATCTGGTGTTCTTCGCTGAGGATCATGCTATCTCCGAAAACTTATTACGCTTCAGTTGGCGCTTACCATTCCAGGGCTTCATCGGCGTAGTCGAAAAAGCCACCATTGCGTTCCATGCCACCTGCCGCGATCACTCGACGCAAACCGCTCACGCTGGTCGCCACCTCGATCTCAGCACCGGCGCCGCCCATATCCGTCTTCACCCAACCGGGGTGCAGCGCGAGGATACGCTTGTTGCCATCTTGCCAGGCATTGGCGTAAGCCTTGATGACCATATTCACGGCCGCCTTGGTGGCGCGGTAGAACATGGCATTGCTGCCTTCTGTTCGGCCGATGCTGCCCATCTGGCTCGACAGCACGCCCAGCGTAGCGCTCGCATTCAGATGGTCGCCGAACAGGCCGATCAGGCGCTGCGGTGCCAAGACGTTGGTGCGCATGCCGTTGAGGAAGGACGCTTCGTCGAGCGCATCAGGTTTGTCGTCGCCACGCGGGAACACACCCGCGTTGATGACGATCACGTCGAAGCGCTCGGCTGCGAGCTTACCGGCCAGGGTGATCACGCCATCGGCGTCCGTTACATCGAGCAGGTGTACTTCCGCGCCCAGCGCCTGCAACGCTTCGACGTCGGCCGCCTTGCGGCAAGTCGCCAGTACGCGCCAGCCGTCCGCACGGTACTGGCGCACAAACTCGTGGCCAATACCGCGGCTGGCGCCGAAGATGAGCGCCGCTTTCATTTAGATCAGTTCGATGGCCAGCGCCGTCGCTTCGCCGCCGCCGATGCACAGGCTGGCTACGCCGCGCTTCTTGCCGTATTGCTTCAACGCGTAGATCAGCGTCGTGACGATACGGGCGCCGGACGCGCCGATCGGGTGGCCCAGGGCGCAGGCGCCACCGTGCACGTTCACCTTGTCGGCTGGCAGGTTCAGCTCCGTCATGGCGGCCATGGTCACCACGGCGAAGGCTTCGTTGATCTCGTACAGGTCGACGGAATCGGCGCTCCAGCCCGTCTTCTCGAACAGCTTCTTCATCGCGCCCACGGGGGCGGTGGTGAACCAGCCTGGTTCCTGCGCGTGGCTGGTGTGGCCGACGATGCGGGCCAGCGGCTTCAGGCCGCGCTTTTGCGCATCGGACTCGCGCATCAGCACGACGGCGGCAGCGCCGTCGGAAATGGACGAGGAGTTGGCGGCCGTCACGCTGCCGTCCTTCTTGAAGGCGGGCTTGAGCGTGGGAATCTTGTCGGCATTGGCCTTGGGCGGCTGCTCGTCGCTCTCGATGGTCACATCGCCCTTGCGGCCGGGCACCGTCACGCTGGCGATCTCATCGCGGAACTTGCCTTCCGTGATGGCCGCTTGCGCGCGGGCCAGCGAACGCAGGGCGAATTCATCCTGCGCTTCGCGCGTGAAGGTGTACTTGCTGGCACACTCTTCGGCGAAGGTGCCCATCAGGCGGCCCTTGTCGTAGGCGTCTTCCAGGCCGTCCAGGAACATATGGTCCTTCAGTTCGCCATGGCCCAGGCGGTAGCCACCGCGTGCCTTCGAGAGCAGGTAGGGCGCGTTGGACATGCTTTCCATGCCGCCCGCGACCATCACCGTGTTGTTGCCGGCCTTGAGCATATCGTGCGCAAACATGATGGCCTTCATGCCCGAGCCGCACATCTTGTTGATGGTGGTGCAGTTGGCGCCCAGCGGCAGGCCGGCGCCCAGCGATGCCTGGCGGGCAGGGGCCTGGCCTTGACCTGCGGGCAGCACGTTGCCCATCACGACTTCTTCCACGTCGGTGGCGGCAACGCCGGCACGCTCAACGGCGGCCTTGATGGCCACGGCGCCCAGCTGCGACGCGGTCAGGCTGGCGAAGTCGCCCATCAGGCCACCCATCGGGGTGCGGGCTGCGGATACGATGACGATGCTGTCGGACATGGTGGGTTCCTCGTTCGGTCTGTCGGGCTTCCTGAATGGGTCGGGAAGCAGGTGTCTGGGTTTGTACTTACACAACCGCAAACGCCCGGCGTGGCCGGGCGATATGCTTTGTCTTGAGACTCGTTGAGCTCTTGTCGAGTTCGACGCTTACTTCGTTTCGTTGAACAGTTCGCGGCCGATCAGCATGCGGCGGATTTCCGAGGTGCCGGCGCCGATTTCGTACAGCTTGGCGTCGCGCCACAGGCGGGCGACAGGGTATTCGTTGATGTAGCCGTTGCCGCCCAGCGTCTGGATCGCTTCGCCGGCCATCCAGGTCGCCTTTTCTGCCGAGAACAGGATGGCGCCGGCGGCGTCCTTGCGCGTGGTTTCGCCGCGGTCCAGCGCCTTGCCCACGGCATAGACGTAGGCGCGCGCTGCGCTCCAGATGGAGTACATATCAGCCAGCTTGCCCTGCATCAGTTCGAATTCGCCGATAGCTTGGCCGAACTGCTTGCGCTCGTGCACATAGGGTACGACCACGTCCATGCAGGAGGCCATGATGCCCAGCGGGCCGCCGGAGAGCACGGCGCGCTCGTAATCCAGGCCGCTCATCAGCACGTTCACGCCCTTACCCTCGACACCCAGGATGTTCTCGACGGGTACTTCCACGTCGTCGAAGAAGATGGGGTAGGTGTTGGAGCCGCGCATGCCCAGCTTGTCCAGCTTGCTGCCGCAGCTGAAGCCCTTCATGCCGCGCTCGATGATAAAGGCGGTGATGCCGCGCGGGCCGGCGTTCACGTCGGTCTTGGCGTAGACGACCATGGTGTCGGCATCGCCACCGTTGGTGATCCACATCTTCGAGCCGTTCAGCACGAAGTGGTCGCCCTTGCGGTCGGCGCGCAGCTTCATGCTCACCACGTCGGAGCCGGCGTTCGGTTCGCTCATGGCCAAGGCGCCCACGTGTTCGCCGGACACCAGCTTGGGCAGGTATTTCTGCTTCTGCGCTTCGTTACCGTTCTTGCGGATCTGGTTCACGCACAGGTTGGAGTGCGCACCGTACGAGAGGCCCACGGAAGCGGAACCGCGCGAGATTTCTTCCATGGCGACGATATGGGCCAGGTAGCCCATATTCGTGCCGCCGTACTCTTCCTCGACGGTGAGGCCCAAGAGGCCCATCTCGCCGAACTTGCGCCACATCTCGGCGGGGAAGAGGTTTTCTTCGTCGATCTTGGCGGCGTGCGGGGCCAGTTCGGCTGCCACGAAGGTCTGCACGGAGTCGCGCAGCATGTCGATGTCTTCGCCCAGACCGAAATTAAGGGAAGGGATGTGCATGGTGTTGTCTCCGTCAGAATGCCTAATGTTTTAGCCCGCTTCACACGCCCGCGGCAGGGAATCCGACGACTGGATTCCGCCCAAAATTGTGCCAAGCACTTGCTCGAATAGAGCGATTGGCAGATACTTTATGTTACGTTGACGTAAACGTCAATTGGCTGGAATCACAAACTCATTCCACGCGCAGAATGGCCTCGCACTCGGTCTCGAGCTGGTCCATTTCACGCAGGATGGCGTCGATGTCGGCACGCTGTTGTTCCAGCGCCTCGCGCTTGGGACGCATGAATTCCAAGAGCTTGACCAGCTGTGGGCGTTCGTCGCGCACGGCGTCGTACAGCTCGAACAGTTCACGCGTTTCCTGCAGGCTGAAGCCCAGGCGCTTGCCGCGCAGGATGAGCTTGAGGCGGGTGCGGTCGGCGCGCGTAAAGATGCGATTGCGGCCCAATCGGCCCGGCTCCAGCAGGCCCTCGTGCTCGTAGTGACGGATGGCGCGCGGCGTGAGGTCGAACTCGCGTGCAAGTTCCGTGATGGTGTAGGTGCGTTCGTCCGTCATGAGGTTTGTAATCCCGCTAAGGCTGTCTTTTATATTAGCGCGGAGAAGATAGCAGACGCGATGCACGCTGTCATAATTCCGACTTACTTTGGCGAGCCGCCCAATGCATCGATTGAGATATCCCTTCCACGACGACGTTCCGCTCCCCGGCGAGGCGATGACCGTCGCTCCCGGCGTGCTCTGGCACAAGATGCCGCTGCCCTTCGCCCTCAACCATATCAATCTATGGTTGTTGGAAGAGGAGGGCGGCTGGTGCGCCGTCGATGCCGGTTACGGCAGTGACGAGACGCGCGCGCTGTGGGAGCGGCAGTTCACCGGCACCATGGGCGGCAGGCCGCTCGTACGCATGGTGGCCACGCACTACCATCCCGACCATATCGGCCTGGCCGACTGGCTGGCGACGCGCTTCGATGCACCGTTTCACTGCAGCCTGGGCGAGTTCGCCTATGCGCGTGCCGTCTGGCACGACCTGCCGGGCTTCGACGTTGCAGCGCTCAATTGCCACTTTGCCAAGCATGGCCTGGGGGCGGACAAGGTTGCCCAGTTCGTCGAGCGGGGCAATACCTATCACTGGGGCGTGCCTAGTCTGCCCGTGAACTTCAACCGCATCCTGGCGGGCGACGTGCTCAGGCTGGGCGGTGCCGATTGGCAAACCATCCCCGGCTACGGCCACTCACCCGAACATATGGCGCTGTGGTGCGTCGAAAAGAAGGTGCTGATCTCGGGCGATATGCTGCTGCCGCGCATCAGTACCAATGTGGGCGCCTGGGGCAGCGACCCCGAGGTCGATGCGCTGGGCCAGTTCATCGCTTCCATCGAGCGCTTCCTGGCGCTGCCGGAAGATACCTTGGTGCTACCCTCGCACGGCAAGCCCTTCCATGGCATCGCGCCGCGTGTAGAGGCGCTCAAGGCGCACCATGTGGAGCGTCTCGCTGCCCTGCGCGCGGCCTGTACCGAACCCAAGTCGGCGATGGACCTCGTACCCGTGTTGTTCGGCCGCATCTTCGACCTGTACCAGACCATGTTCGCGCTGGCTGAATGTATCGCGCACCTCAACCATTTATGGCATCGTGGCGAGGTACGGCGCGATGTGGACGACGCCGGGGTGTATCGCTTCCATTTGGTCTAGGGTCTGTGGATACCATCGAACTACGCGCAGGTGACGATAGGGCAAGCATCAGCCAACAGGGTGCCCAAGTGCTTGATGCCGAGCTTGGCGGCCAGCGCCTGCTCTGGGTGTCGCCGCTGCTCAACAGTACACCCGGTCACGCGCTACGCGGAGGCGTACCCCTGTGCTTCCCCTGGTTCGGCAAGCATCCGGATGGCCTGCCCGCACACGGCTTTGCCCGTAACCGGGACTGGAATCAAATTTCCCTCACGCGCAACCGCGCCGTATTCGAGCTGGTGGACGATGACGCGACGCGCGCGCTGTGGCCGCATCGTTTCCGCGCCAAGCTGGCTATTGAACTCGGCGACGGGCTGCATTTCGAATTCTCCGTGCAGAACCTGGACGAGGTGAGCTTTACGTTCAGCTATGCCCTGCACAGCTATTTTGCCGTGGCCGACAGCACGCTTTGCGCCGTGGAAGGGCTGGAGGGCAAGCTGCACCGCGAGGTGGGCCGCGTAACGACCCCCCAGGTTGGCCGCGTGCAACTGGACCGGCCGACCGACGCCATCTTTGAGCGTGCGCCCGAGACCATCTGGTTGCTCGATGGCAAACGTAGCGTGCAGATCGACGGCGAGGGCATGACCAGCGCCGTGGTGTGGAACCCCGGCGTAGCCGGCGCCGATGTGCCCGATATCGGCAAGCACTGGCGCGAGTTCGTTTGCGTGGAGCGGGGCAATGTGGGGGCGTCGGCCATCACCTTGCAGCCGCGCGCCAAACATGTGGCTGGTATGCGAATCCGCGTCGGATAGCACGGCCAATACCTCAATCGGGCGACAAAACGGCCCGGCGGCGACTACACTGAAGCAGCGAACTTCCTACGACCTTCGATGGAACTCGAATACTTCGGCAACCTTCCCATCCGTTCCGCAGAAGCGCTCGACGACCCCGGCGAGGTCGCTGTCGCCCTGTTGCGGGCCGCGAATTCCGGCGGCATCGGCGTATTCGTCTGGGAGATACCGGGCGGCCGTATGCTATGGAATGACACCATGTACGAGGTGTACGGCATCGACCGCAGCAATTTCAGCGATCGCGCCGACGCCTGGCTCGCCACCTTGCACCCGGAGGATCTGCCGCGCGTACAGGATGCTGTGGTCGCGGCGCTGAAGGGCGTGCGGCCCTACGATATCGTGTTCCGCGTGCGCGGCGACACGGGCGGCTGGCGCTACGTCAAGGGTACGGCCTGGATAGAGCGTGACGAGGGCGGCCGTGCTATCCGTATGGCCGGCATCAACCAGGATGTGACGGACAGCCATCGTTTCCATGCCCTGGTCGAGGCGATCGAGCATGGTACGGCAACGGCTGTGGGCCAGGCCTTCTTCCAGTCCCTGGTCAAAGCCATCGTCCGTACGCTGGGTGTGCGTTATGCCACGGTGGCCGAGGTCTATCCTTCCGATGAACCGACCCACGCCAGGGCCGTCGCCACCTGCCTTGATGGTGAACTGGTCGATACGGCCGACCGCGAGCTGGCACATACCCCCTACCTCGATATTGTGCATGCTGGCCTCAGCACCTTTCCGAGCGACGTGCGGCGCCTGTTTCCCAACGACACATTGCTGGCCGAGCTGGACGCCCAATGCTGCGTGGGCGTGCCCCTGCAGTCTGCCGAGGGCAAGCCGCTGGGCGTGCTGATGGTGCTGGACAACAAGCCCGGCGAGGATCTGGAGTTGGCGCGCAAACTGCTGGAGCTGTTCGCCGGTCGCGCAGGTGCCGAGTTGGAACGGTTGCGCCGCGAGGAGGAGGTCAACCGCCTCAATGCCGACTTGGAAGCGCGCGTGGCTGCGCGTACCAGCGACCTCGCCCGCACCATGCGTGAGCTGGAGGCGTTCACCTATTCCGTGTCGCACGACCTTGGCGCCCCCCTGCGTGCCATCCAAGGCTTCGGCGCAGTGCTGATCGAAGATTACGCCGACAAGCTCGACAGTGCCGGGCAGGATTACCTGCACCGTACCATCGGTGCTGCCGAGCGCATGGGGCGGCTGATCGAAGACCTGGTCAGCCTGTCGAAGATATCCCTGCGTCCCTTGAATATTGGGAAAATCGACCTAGTGCCGCTGGCGCAGAGCATCATGGCCGATCTGCAGGCGCAAAAGCCGCGCCCGGCCATGCAATTCAACGTGCCGGCACACCTGGTCGTGCATGCCGATGCCGGCCTGATGCGCCTCTTGCTGGACTGTCTGCTGCGTAATGCATGGAAGTTCACGGAGATGACGCGCAACCCCTGCATCGAGCTGGTCGAGCGTCAGCACGAAGGTCGGCGCGAAATCGTGCTCAAGGACAATGGCGTTGGCTTCGATGCGGCGACGGCGCAACGCTTGTTTGCGCCATTCCAGACCTTCCACGTGGGTGGTGGTTTTTCCGGCAGTGGTACGGGCCTCGCCATTGCCCAGCGCGTGGTTCATCGTCACCACGGAGGCATCCATGCCGACAGCGAAGTGGGGCTGGGGGCCAGCTTTGTCTTCTGGCTGCCGCCCGCGCCCGAGCTGATGGCCCTGCTGGCCAGCGAGACAAAGTGACCGTGCCTACATGGGCCGCCGAATCACATGTCCGACATTCGACTTGATCTTCGCGCCGTACTGGCGCTTGCCTTCGCTGCCGTATCGGTAGTCATGGCCACCGTAATGTCGATTGCGCTCGACCGCGTTGCGACCGACGTGGTGCGGCGTGATGCGCGCGTGCACTTGGTGGAACTCGCACGCGAGATGAGCGGCCGGCTCGATGAGGGCATGTATAGCTGGCGGCGTACGGTCGAAACGCTGGCTAGTCTGCGCCAGATTCGCGACCCAGCGACCGATGCGAACGACAATCGCATGACGCTCGATCGTTTGCATCAGAACTATGAGGAGATTGCCTGGATCGGCATGGCGTCGACCGAGGGCAGGGTGCTGGTGTCGGCCAATGGTGTGCTGGAGGGGGTCGATGTATCGACCCGGCCGTGGTTCAAGGCCGGCCTGCATGCGCCCTATATGGGCGACGTGCACGAGGCCAAGCTGCTGGCCGCCATCCTGCCTGCGCCGGCCAATGGCGACCCCCTGCGCTTCGTCGATGTTGCCGCGCCTGTTTACGGGCTCGACTCGCAACTGCGCGGGGTGCTGGGTGTGCACCTGGCCTGGTCCTGGGCCAGACAGGTGGAGGACAAGGTGTTCTCGCCGGAGCGCCGTGCCCGCGGCGTGGAAACCTTCGTGCTGAATCGCGAGGGCCATGTGCTGCTGGCGCCTCCCGGCCTGGAAGCGAGCCGGATGCCAACGAGCCTTGCACTGGCCAAGGATCGCATTGATGGTGCCGAGTTGCGCTGGTCAAGCGGCGACTATGCTACGGGGGCGATCTCGACCAAGGGCTTTGGCGGCGCCGAGAGTCTGGGGTGGACGGTAGTCGTGCGGCAGCCCGTCGCGGCAGCCTACGCTTCTGCTCGCCAGCTACAGGCTATCGTGGTCACAGCTGGTGTCGCCTTCGCCCTGCTGTTCGCGCTGTTCGGTGTGGTGCTGGCTGGCGTACTGGCGCGCCCGCTGACGGCGTTGATCGACGTGGCCGACCGCCTGCGCTTCGGCGAGGAGACGGCACAGATTCCTGTCACGGGCTTTTACCGCGAAGCGCGCCGCCTGGGTGCCTCGCTGCGCCACCTCGTGGCGGCGCTGGACGGTGAGCGCCGCAAGCTGGCAGCGCTCAATGCTTCACTGGAGCAGCAGGTGCTGGAACGCACGACCCTGCTCGACACGGCCAACCAGCATCTGTTTAGCGTGTTGGGCGAGCGCGACAAGCTAATCGGGCAACTGGAACAATTGGCCAACACGGATGGCTTGACCGGCCTTCTGAACCGGCGCGCCCTGTTCGCGCGCGCCGACATTGAGCTGCGGCGGGTACAGCGCCAGGGCGGGCAATTCTCCCTGATCTTGCTCGATATCGACCACTTCAAACGCATCAACGACGGATACGGCCACGACGTGGGCGATGAGGCGTTGCGTCAATTGGCGGCATGCTTGAAGCAGGAGCTGCGAGATATGGATGTGCCAGCCAGGTTGGGCGGCGAGGAGTTCGTCATACTGCTGTCGGACGGTGATATGGAGGCCGCCTTGGCCCTGTCCGAGCGCCTGCGCGAACGGGTGGCGGCGTTGGACATACCGACCGCGAAGGAGCCGATTCGCATGACGGCAAGCTTTGGTGTGGCGGATTGGGAAAAGGGGTTGTCAGTGGAGGACGTGATCAGCCGCGCCGACGACGCCTTGTATCGGGCCAAGCATGCCGGACGCAATCGCGTATACGCTTGGTC
>JAFAKZ010000554.1 GCA_019234745.1 Burkholderiales bacterium | reverse complement strand
GCTTCAAGGCCCTGCGCTTCAAGGCGCAGGCGCTGCGCGAACGGTCGACCCTGGATGCGGGCGAGCTGGATGCGCTGGAGCAGGCCATCTCGGCCGCATTCAAGGCACGGCCCGTGGTGCTGGCGAGCTTGCAGCAGCAGGTGAAGGGATATGAGCAGCGCTTGTTGGGAAGATGACACGTAGGTCGGAAAAGCGAAGCGCCTTCCGACGCATGGAATCGTAGAAATATCGCAACTGTTTGGATCTAAGCAACCCCGAATTGATAGCGTGGATTGAATCACCGGAGACGTACGCACAGTCATTCCATGCGTCGGAAGGCGCTTCGCTTTTCCGACCTACGGGACGGGGAAGCCGGAAACGGATGCGCGCTGTACTAAGGGAAGCAAGTCGAGGAACAATATGTCAAATCCAGTATGCCAACACTGCGGTGGCCAGATCGTCGAAGAAGTCTGCGAAGACTGCGGCCGGCCCGCCGGCCAGAAGTCGCTGATTGCGGCCGGCGTGGGCGATACGGCCGATACCGTGCGCCAACCCGGTGCCGACACGACCACCACGACGGGCAAGACCACGCGCAATACTGTGCGCTTCACGGTGAACTACCCCACGCGCAAGAAGGGCGATACAGCGAAGACCTCGCGCCGCCAGCCCGGCCGCACCTCGCACACCAGCACGCGCCGTACGGCGCTCGGTGGCGGCTTGATCTCCTTGCCCGACATGCCGAGCCAGGACCCGCTCAAACTCCTGATGGCCGTGGCCGAAGTGCCCGAACACAAGCGCCGCTGCCCCGCTTGCGACGCCAAGGTGAACCGCACCAAGGGCTTCTGCCCGTCCTGCGGCGCGCAGTATGACTTCGAGCCCCACCTCAAGCCCGGTGATATGGTCAACGGCAAGTACGAGGTGAAGGGCACCGTCGCCTTCGGCGGCCTGGGCTGGATCTACCTGGCCTGGGATACCGTGCTGTCGCGCTGGGTGGTGCTCAAGGGCCTGTTGAATGCCAACGACGAAGCGAGCGCCGCTGCCGCCGTGGCCGAGCGCCAGTTTCTTGCCGCCGTGAAGCACGCCAAGATCGTGGGCATCTACGACTTCGTGAACCACCATGGCGAAGGCTACATCATCATGGAGTTCGTGGGCGGCGTGACGGTGCACAGCCTGCGCAAGCAGCGCGGCCCGCTGCCCGTGGAAGAGGCGGTCGCCTATATTCTGGGCGTGCTGCCGGCCTTCTCCTACCTGCACAGCCAGCGCATGGTGTACTGCGATTTCAAGCCCGACAACCTGATGCTGGAAGGTGGCGACATCAAGCTGATCGACCTGGGCGCCGTGCGCAAGATCGGCGACCCGAACGGCGATATCTTCGGCACGGCCGGCTTTATGGCGCCCGAGGCGGACGATGACCCGCGCGAAGTGTCGGACCTGTACACCCTGGGCCGCTCGCTCGCTACGTTGATCATGGACTTCAAGTACGCGTCCGAGTACGAAGGCCACCTGCCCACGCCGGATGAACAGCCCGTGCTGGCCGAGAATGAATCGCTCTACCGCTTCCTCCTGCGCGCTACCCACCCGGATCCGGACGAGCGCTTCCAGACGGCAGACGAGATGGCCGACCAGCTGTTCGGCGTGCTGCGCGAAATCGTCGCGCTGAAGACGGAACCGAAGCCCGCCGACAGCAAGGTATTCACGGGCGAGAACCTGCTGCAGCACAACGAGCGCGAGCTGCTGCGGCGCCCCACGCCGGCCATGCTGCCCAGCATCCGCATCGACCTGAACGACCGCGCAGCGAGCGAGGTGATGCGCGCGACCGGCATCGTCGACCTACGCCTGCGCCTGCGCGAACTCAAGCAGATCGCCGAGCGCTATAAGGGCCGCGCCAGTGAGCCGCGCCTACGCATGGTCGAGGCGCAGCTGCAGGCCGCTGCGAGCAACCCGCAAGCCATTGCGGAAGCGACTGTGCTGCTCGACCAGATGGAAGGAGAAGACAGCTTCGACTGGCGCCCGCAATGGCTGCGTGGCGTGCTGCATCTGGTTACGGGCAAGGGCCGCGAGGCCATGGCCTGCTTCGAGCGCGTGTATTTCGAAATGCCGGGCGAGATCGCCCCGCGCCTGGCCATGGGCTATGCGGCCGAGCTGGCTACCATGCATGATCAGGCTATCCAGTACTACGATCGCGTGGGGCGTGTGGACCCCGCCTTCGTCACGGCCAACTTCGGCCTGGCGCGCTGCTACGCCGCCACGGGCCAGGTGGACGCCGCCATCGGCGCCCTGCAGCGCGTGCCGACCACGCACAGCCTGCGTACGCTGGCGCTGCTGGCCGTGGGTGAGATGGTGCTGCAGCGTGCCGACCAGATCAACGCGGAACGCCTCAAGGCCGCCGAGGAGGCCGTGCGTGCGGCCTTGCCGGACGGCGGCGCCGCCTTCCAGCTGGCTGGCCGTCTGCTGGCCCAGGTGGTGGTGCTGATGCACGGCAAGACGCTGGCCTGGCAGCATGGCAACCCTTTCCTGGGCACGGCCTTTGCCGAAAAGCCCCTGCGCCTGGCGGCCGAGGATCATTTTCGCAAGGCGGCCAAGCACGCGGATGACGCCAACGAGCGCATCCACTGGATCACCATGGCGAACCGCATTCGCCCCTTTACCCTGGTGTAGCCATGGCCTGTACACGCTGCGGGGCCGATGTGCGGCCCGACGATAAGTTCTGTGAAAGCTGCGGTAGCCGGCTGGACGCGCCGACCAGCGCGGTAGCGACGGCCCCTGCCGCGCGCTGCCTGTGCGGCTGCACGCAGTTCGATGGAGATGGCTATTGCCTGGAGTGCGGCCAGAAGCTGCGCGCGCTGCCGACCATCGAATCCACGGCTGTCGACGCCGCCCTGGCCTGGGCCACACACGCCGGCCGCGTCCACGCGGAGAACCAGGACGCCGTCGCTGTGCGGCGCCTGGCCGACGGCACCGTACTGCTGGCCGTGGCGGATGGCGTATCGAGCGCCGACCGCTCTCGCGAAGCATCGCGCATGGTCGTGCAAGCTGTCGTGGACGAACTGGAAACCGGCTTGGCCAGCTATGGCGATGACGCCCTGCACATCGCCCTGCAGCGCGCCCACGACGCCCTGTGCGAGTGGCCGCGCGAAGACCTGCGCAAGGACGACCCGCAAGCTACAGTGGTCGCGGCCGCGGTGAATGGCAGCCAGGTACGCTATGCCTGGGTAGGCGATTCACGCATCTACGCGCTGGGCGTGGAAGAGGCGCGCCAGCTGACGGAAGACGACTCCTGGCTCAACGAAGCGCTACGCGCCGGCGTCCCATCGGATGTAGCCCTGCACGACCGCAATGCCCACTGCATCACCCAGTGCCTGGGCATGCGCGAGGCAGCGCCGGACATCCACGTCGCGCAGGCCGACCTGACGCCGGATAGCTGGCTGGTGCTTTGTACGGATGGTTTGTGGAACTACTTTGGTGAGCCTACCGCACTGATGGCGCGCGTACTGGATCACATCGCGGAGGGCCCGGCCGTCGCGCTGTGCGAAGCGTGGGTGGAGCAAGCAAATGGAGCGGGAGGGGTGGACAATATTACGGTTGCGGCGTTGCGCATTGCCTAGGTTGGGTAGAGCGTAGCGAAACCCAACAGCCGCGCTGTCTTCTCGGATATGCGTTGGGTTTCGCTACGCTCTACCCAACCTACGATACGCTAGTCTTTCGCGGTTGGGCGCCTACTCCCCAAACCGCTCCCGCAACACATTCTTCTGCACCTTGCCCATGGTATTGCGCGGCAGCTCGTCCACGAAATGCACGCGCTTGGGCACCTTGAAGTTGGCGATGCGCCCCTTGAGTTCCGCGATGATGGCCGCC